>DATCEZ010000285.1:0-12322 GCA_036509775.1 Acidimicrobiales bacterium | reverse complement strand
ACGCGTCAGCCTCGGTGACGATCTGGGCGCTGAGGCTTGCGATGGTGGTGCGGGCAACTCGGCTCATACCCCCATTTTTGCAGGGGGTTGTGACAAGCGAACACGCGTTCGCCCTGGTCAGGGCGGTATTGGGTCCCGATGACGACTTCATCGACCCTTTACAGCCCGAATGACTGGACGGACGAAGACCTGCGGCGTTTTGCCCAGGAGATCGACAGCCTGGTCCCGGTGGACCTCGGCATTGTGCGGGCCGTGAAAATCCTCAGGGACGCCGGGTTCGCGGTTACCGAGTCGTGCGAGGGCGGTGACGGACACTCCTACCCCGAACCGACGGTTCAGTTCGTAGGTTCACATGCAACAGGCTGGGCGGCCATGGCCGAGTTGATGACCTACGGCCTGCCCATCCGTCGATTAGGGCAGATGTGGACCTTTGACCACAGCTACGGCCAGGGACACCCCACCGGTCCGGATTGGTTCATCACCTTTTACCGGAAGCTGTTGTAGGTGCTACTTCTTTCCAGCGGCAATGCCCTTGCAACGGTCACAAAGCGAGTCTCCGGGCTGGCGTCCCAAGACCTTGTGGCCGTTGTCGATGATTTCTTTGCCGTAACTACATCCGCTTTGATTGTGGTACTTCAACTCTCCCGCTCCGTCTGGACCGGTCGAAGTGTGAAAGTCCCCCATGAGTCCCATCGTGGCCTCCTCAGTTGGTTCCGAGTGCCACACCCCCAGCCGCCCCGACGCTACGCCCAAAATCCCAGCCTGTCGCCTGGGTTGTTTTTTTGCGATAGCACCCCCGATCATAGGCACAGACCGGCCGTGGCTGGCCGGGTGCGGGTGGGTCCCGGAGCAGTCCCGCCCAGCAGGTATGTTCGCCGGGCGGCCATCGGAGCTCCCGACCAGGGCCCTGCGAACTGAGGACGGCGGCGTTGACTTATTGCCTTGCCCTGCGGCTCCACGAGGGCATGCTCTTCCTGTCGGACACGCGCACGAACGCGGGCGTCGACAACGTCGGCACCTACCGCAAGATGCACGTGCTCCAGCCCGCCGAGGATCGACTCTTCGTGATTGAGTCGGCCGGGAGCCTGGCCACCACGCAGCAGGTCCTCGACCGCATGGCCCGCGACCTGGCCGCCGGTGAGGCGACGGAGAGCCTGGCCACGGTGGGCCATCTGTTCGAGGCGGCGCTCTACCTCGGGCGGGTCAGCCGCGAGGTGGCGAGCGAGCACAAGGAGGCGCTGGGCCAGGTCGGGGCCGACGGCACGGCGACCTTCATTCTGGGGGGCCACGTGGGCGACGAGGAGCCCGACATTCTCCTCGTCTACCCCGAGGGCAACTACATCCGCGCCTCGGACGAGCGTCCCTTCCTGCAAATCGGTGAGAGCAAGTACGGGAAGTTCATGCTCGAGCTGGCCGTGGAGGCGCACGTCGACCTGGTCACAGCGGCGAAGATCGCCCTCGGGTCCATGCTGAGTACGGCGGCCGCCAACCTCTCCGTCGGGCCCCCTTACGACATCGGCTTCTACTTCAACGCGACGCGGGCGCTCAACCAGTTCCGCATCGACAGCGACTCGCCACTGCTCAAGAACTTGCAGAAGGTGTGGGAGCGTCATCTCCTCGACGGCATCGCCAAGCTGCCGGCCATCACGCAGGACGACCTCACCGAAGTCGAGGACCCGATCGCGTCGTTCTCGTCATCGGCCCGCCTCGAGGGCCCGGTCCAGCAAGGGGGTTGACATCTGGCCTTCACAAGTAAATACTTGTGAAAGGATCTCATTGTGAATCCGGACGAAAGGACACCCGCCATGACCACCACACCCGACCGCACAGCCGTTGACCAGGACTTCGAGAGCACCCGCACCCTGGCCGCCCCGCCCGAGCGGGTGCTGGCGGCGCTGCGCAGCTCCAAGGCGGTGACCGACTGGTGGGGCCCGGCGGAGGGCTCGGCCGAGGTGGGGGGCACCCTCGAGGTGTCCTTCGTGGGGCACAAGCAGGTGATCGTGCTGCAGGTGGAGCCGGCCGAGGAGGGCCAGGTCGTCTGGCACGTGGAGCAGACGCCGCTCACGCCCGAGTGGGTCGGGACGACGATCGTCTTTGACGTGCAGGCGTCCGGGAGCGGGTCCGTTCTCCATTTCCGCCACCATGGGCTGACGCCGCAGCTCGAGTGCTTCGACATGTGCCACGAGGGCTGGACGCACTACCTGGGCAGCCTCGTCTCCTACGTCGACACCGGCACGGGACAGCCGAGCCGGCACGACGACGCGTGAGCGGCAGCGCCGGTGGGGGACCGGGCACAACGGGCACAGCGGACACCGACGCCGTCCTGCGGGCGCTCGCCGATCCCCACCGGCGCGACATCATCCGGCTCATCCACGACACCGAGCTCCCGGCCGGCCAGATCGCGCAGCACTTCACGCTCACTCAGCAGGCGGTGAGCCAACACATCACCGTGCTCAAGAAGGCCGGCTTGCTGGGGGAGCGGCGCGAGGGCACGCGCCGGCTCTACCGGTTCCACTCCGACGCGCTGATGCCGGTGCGCGACCTGCTCGAGGAGTTCTGGCCGGACGCGTTGCAGCGCCTCAAGCGTGCCGTCGAGCGGGACCACCCGAAGAAGAAAGGGGCGACGCGCCAATGAGCGAACCCGTCATCGCCACCGTGCGGATCGCGGCGCCGCCCGACGTCGTGTTCCCGTACTTCACCGACCCGGCGTTGGCCGTCAAGTGGATCGCCGACGCGGCGCTGCTCGACGCCCGTCCGGGTGGCACCTTCTCGCTCGACGTACGGGGCAATCCCGCCCGCGGCGAGTACGTCGAAGTCGACCGGCCGCATCGCGTGGTCTTCACATGGGGCATTGAGGGCCGGGGCGACTTCCCGCCCGGGAGCAGCACGGTCGAGGTGGTTCTGCAGCCCGACGGCGACGAGACCGTCGTCACCCTCACCCATAGGAACCTGCCCACCGAGGAGCACCGCCGCTCGCACCGGCAGGGCTGGGGGGAGTTCCTCGGCATCCTGGGCGAGGTGGCCTCCGCGACTCCTCGGGCCTGAATCGGTCCGGCCGCCGCGCCTGGTCGGGGCAGGTCGGGCGGCGGCCCCCCATCAGGCGCGCGTTTGGGCGGCCACGGCCCGGGCCGCCCAAACGAGAACGTGTTACAGTTTTTTGAGCGCGGCCTTGACTTGGCAGGGACCGCTGAGTGCACGCGAGGCTGCCCCGCAATGAACCTCGAAGAGAGCCCCGAACAGCAGGAACTGCGTGCGGAGTTGCGCCAGTACTACGCCGATCTCCTGACCGACGAGGTGCGGGCCGGCTTGGCCGAGGGTGGCGAGGGCGGCGAGGCCTGGAGTCAGATCGTGCGCCAGATCGGCAAGGACGGGTGGCTCGGCATCGGCTGGCCGAAGGAGTTCGGTGGGCAGGGACGGCCGGCCACGGACCAATTCATCTTCTTCGACGAGACCCGGCGCGCCGGTGCACCGTTCCCGTTCGTCACCATCAACACGGTCGGCCCGACCATCATGCGCTTCGGCACCGACGAGCAGAAGTCGTTCTTCCTCCCGCAGATTCTCGCCGGCGAGCTGAACTTCGCCATCGGCTACACCGAGCCCGAGGCCGGGACCGACCTGGCGTCGCTGCGCACACGCGCCGTGCGCGACGGCGAGGAGTACGTCGTCAACGGGGCCAAGATCTTCACCAGCGGTGCCGACCAGGCCGACTACGTGTGGCTGGCCTGCCGCACCGATCCCGAGGTGTCCAAGCACAAGGGCATCTCCATTCTGTGCGTGCCTACGACCTCCCCGGGCTTCGAGTGGTCGATCATCCACACCGTCGGCGGCCTGACCACGACGCAGACCTTCTACGACAACGTGCACGTGCCGGTGGCCAATCGCGTGGGCGACGAGAACGAGGGCTGGCGCATGATCACCACCCAGCTCAACCACGAGCGGGTGGGGCTGGCCGCGTGGAGCGGCTTGGCCATTTCGCTGTACCAGGACATCGTGGACTGGGCGGCGGCGCAGCCGACCGACGACGGCAAGACGCTGGTGGAGCAGCCGTGGGTGCAGATGGACCTGGCCAAGTGTCACGCCGAGCTCGAGGCCATGTGGTTGCTGAACTGGCGCATGGCCGTGCACGTGAACGACGGGGATCTGACCGGCGCCGAGTCGTCGTCCATCAAGGTCTTCGGCACCGAGCGGATCATTGAGGTCACGCGGCTGCTGCTGGGCATTGTGGGCGCGGCCGGCTACCTGGTGCCGGGCTCGCCGGGCGCGGTGCTGCGCGGCCGGGTCGAGGCGACAGGACGTCAGGCGCAGATCAATACTTTCGGGGGCGGCGTCAACGAGGTCCAACGCGAAATCGTGGCCACGGCCGGTCTGGGCATGACCCGGGGGGCGCGCTGATGGCAGCGGATGCGGGCGAGCGCTTCGAGGAGCTGGCCGCCTTCCCGAATCACAGCGCGGTGCTGGCCTCGCTGGTCGGGCAGGCGGCCGGTGCGCCGAACCTGGCTCCTGACGCGGTCAACGTGCCGATGATCCGGCACTGGGTCGAAGCCATGGGCGACCACAACCCGGTGTACGTGTCCGACGACGCGGCGCGTGCGGCTGGCTACGACGAGCTGATCGCCCCGCCCACCATGCTGCAGGCCTGGATCATGCGGGGGCTGCGCGCCTCAGTGCTCACCGAGGAAGCCCGCGCCGAGGGCGCCGAGCAGGGGAGTGGCCCCAACGAGAAGATGATGGCCCTGCTCGATGCCGAGGGGCTCACCTCGGTCGTCGCCACCAACTGCGAGCAGTCCTACGGGCGCCCCCTGGTGGTCGGGGACCGGCTGCTCGTGCGTTCGGTCATTGAGGCGATCTCGGACCCCAAGCGCACGGGGCTGGGCACCGGGCGCTTCATCACGACCCGGCTCGACTACGTCGCCGTGCCCGACGCCGACGTGCCGGTCTGGGTGTCCGACGACGACGTGCACAAGCTCTACGACGCCGGCGAGCCCGTAGCCACCATGCGCTTCCGCATCCTCAAGTACTTGCCGCCGGCGAAGAAGGCGGCGGCGGCACGCCCGCCCCGCCCGCCCCGCCCGCGTCCGGCCATCACCCAGGACAACGCCTTCTGGTTCGAGGGCGCCCGCGCCCACAAGCTGCTCATTCAGCACTGCACCTCGTGCGGCACGCTGCGCCACCCACCCTTGCCGGCCTGCGCGGTCTGCGGCTCCCTCGACTGGGACACGGTCGAGTCGAGCGGCCGCGGCACGCTCTACTCCTACGTGGTCGTGCACTACCCGCAGGTGCCGGCGTTCGAGTACCCGTTGCCGATCGGGCTGATTCTGTTGGAGGAGGGGACGCGGGTCGTCGCCAACCTTGACAGCATGGCGCTCCATGCGATTGAGATCGGCATGGCCCTCCGGGCCGAGTTCGTCGACTACGACGAGGACCTGTCGCTGCCCGTGTTCGTGCCGGCGGCTGACGCGGGCGGCGTCGCAGATGCAGGAAAGGGATCCTGATGGACTTCAAGCTGACCGACGAGCAGCTGGCGGTCTCCGAGGCCGCCGGTGGGGTGTTCTCGGGTCTGGTCGACGCCGAGAAGATCGCCGCGGTGGAAAGCAGCACTGACCGCATCGATCGGGACCTGTGGCGGGCGTTGGCCGACGCCGACCTTCTCGGGCTCGCCATCCCCGAGGCCGACGGCGGCGCCGGTTACGGGCTGATGGAGCTCTGCCTCCTGCTGGAGGCGCAAGGGAACGCGGTGGCCCCGGTGCCGCTGTGGTCCACGCTCGTGCTGGGGGCGATGCCGTTGGCCGCCTTCGGCTCCGAGGCCCAGCGCGCCGCCTGGCTGCCCGGCGTCGTTGCCGGCGACGTGATCCTGACCGCCGCGCTGACCGGCGCCGCGAGTAGCCCCACGTCCATGCCGTCGGTCCGGGCCCGTGCCACGGGCGACGGGTTCGTGCTGCATGGCACCGAGCTGGCCGTGCCCCAGGCCCACCTGGCGGACCGCATCGTCCTGCCGGCGCGCACCGAGGACGGTGGCGTGCTGCTGGCCCTGCTCGACCCGAGGGCGGCGGGCGTCACGCTCGAGCGGGCCGTCACCACCAACCGCGAAGTGCACCCGCACCTCCACCTCGCCGACGTCGCGCTGGGAGCGGGCGACATCCTCGCCGGCCCCGACGCGGGGCGCGCCGCACTCGACCTGGCGCTCACGGCGTCGACCATCGCGCTGTGCGCGCTGCAGGTGGGTGTGTGCGAGGCGGCGCTGACCAAGACGGCGACATACCTGAACTCCCGCCAGCAGTTCGGCCGGCCCCTGAGCACGTTCCAGGGCACCATGCTGCGAGCGGCCGACGCCGCCATCGACATTGAGGCGATGCGCGTCACGTGGGAAAACGCGGCGTGGCGCTTCGACACCGGCCGCGACGCCACCGACGCGGCCCGGGTGGCCAAGTGGCAGGCCTCCGAGCGGGGCCAGCGCACGGTGCACGCCACCCAGCACCTGCACGGTGGCATGGGGGCGGACATCTCCTACCCGATCCACCGTTACTTCCTCTGGGGCAAGCAGATCGAGTTGCTGTTGGGGGGTCCGAGCGCGCAGCTGGCCAAGCTGGGGGCGGACATCGCGGCACAGGCGCTGGCCCGGGCGGAGGCGGGGTCGTGAGCGCGGCGCCGTCGGCATCGGGCTCGGCCCTGGGGCTCGACCTCTCCGGACCGCTCTTCTCAGCCGTGGCAGTCGGCGACGAGCTCCCGACGTTGGAGCTGCCGATCACCCGGACGCTGATTGTGTCCGGCGCCATCGCCAGTCGCGACTACCAGGACGTGCACCACGATTCGGTGCTGGCCACCGATCGCGGCTCGACGGACATCTTCATGAACATCCTGACCACGAACGGACTGGTGGGGCGCTATGTCACCGACTGGTCGGGTCCTCGCAGCCGGCTCTCGGACGTCAACATCCGGTTGGGCGCCCCGAACTACCCGGACTGCATCATGACGCTGACCGGATCGGTCACGGCCAAGGGTGAGCTGACCGACGACGGCCGTTACGGCGCCGTGACGGTGGCACTGCGCGGGGCCAACAAGCTGGGCGACCACGTGACAGGGGCGGTCACCGTGCTGTTGCCGGTGGCCGAGGCGGCAGGCGCCTGATGGCACGTTCGCACTCGTTCTCAGGCAAGACGGCGATCGCCGGCATCGGGGCCACCGAGTTCTCCAAGGACTCTGGGCGCTCTGAGCTCCGGCTGGCCGTCGAGGCGGTCGCCGGCGCCTTGGCCGACGCCGGCATCGCCCCTTCCGAGGTGGAAGGGATGGTGACGTTCAGCTCGGACACCAATCCGGACATCGACATCTCGCGCAGCCTCGGTATCGGCGACCTCACCTTCTTCAGTCGCATCCACTACGGCGGTGGTGCCGCCTGCGCCACCATTCAGCAGGCCGCGCTGGCGGTCTCGTCGGGCGTGGCCGACGTGGTGGTCTGTTACCGCGCCTTCAACGAGCGATCAGGCAGCCGCTTCGGTGCGGGCGTCCAGGGACGGCCCCCGATGCCGACGGCGGAGAACGCGCACATGGCCTCGTACCTCCCGGTCGGCCTGTTGACGCCGGCCTCGTGGGTGGCCATGGCCGCGCAGCGCTACCTGCACGAGACGGGAGCGACGAGCGAGGACCTCGGGCGCGTGGCGGTGGCCGACCGCAAGCATGCGGCGACCAACCCGAAGGCGTGGTTCTACGAGCAGCCGATCACGCTTGAGGATCACCAGAACAGCCGCTTCATCGTCGAGCCACTGCACCTGCTCGACTGCTGCCAGGAGACCGACGGGGGACAGGCGCTGGTGGTCACCTCCCTCGAGCGCGCCCGCGACCTGCAGACCGACCCGGTGGTCATCCGCGCCGCCGCCCAGGGCTCAGGCGCCGGCCAGGACATGATGACGAGCTACTACCGCGACGACCTGTTGGGGTTGCCCGAAATGGCGGTCGTGGCCCGGCAGCTCTGGGAGACCTCGGGGCTCGGGCCCGACGACATGCAGGCTGCCATCCTCTACGACCACTTCACGCCGTATGTGCTCTACCAACTGGAGGAGCTCGGCTTCTGCGCCAAGGGTGAGGCCAAGGACTTCGTGCGCGACGGTCGCCTCGAGCTCGGCGGCGCGCTGCCGATCAACACGCACGGCGGACAGCTGGGTGAGGCCTACCTCCACGGCATGAACGGCATCGCCGAGGGCACCCGACTCGTGCGGGGCACCTCGGTGAACCAAGTGCCCGACGTCGAGCATGTGGTGGTGACGGCGGGCACGGGCGTGCCGACGAGCGGCCTGGTCCTCGGCGTCGATCGCTGAGCCGGGCTCTCTGAGCCCGCCTCGCTGAACCCGGCTGTGCGGCGACCGCCGCCGCCAAAGGACTTCAGATCGGCCGGTCGCCCACGCCGGCCTCGAGCGTGGCGGCGGTGTCGGGACTGAGCGGCTCATACGCCCCACCCTTCTCGGACTGCCACAGCACCGGGTCCTCGCAGTTCCAGCGTTCGGCCCGCAGCGAGCGCTTCAAGACCTTGTTGGTGGCCGTGGCCGGGAGTTCGGCGCTCATCCGCACGAAACGGGGCGCCCACTTGGTGCCCAGATCACCCTGGGCGGCCAGGAAACCGAGCAGCTCCTCCCCGTCGAGCGCAGTGAGACCGGGCCGGAGTTGCACCGCCGCCATGACCTGATCGCCGACGACGGGGTCGGGGACGGCGTAGACCGACGCCAGCACGATGTCAGGGTGGCGCTGCAGTATCCGCTCGATCGGCGCCGAGGCGAAGTTCTCCCCGTCGACACGCAGCCAGTCGTGGTCCCGTCCGGCGAAGTAGAAGAAGCCGGCGTCGTCGCGGTAGGCCAGGTCGCCCGTCCAGTACCAACCCTCGCGTAGGCGGGCCGTCTCCGCTTCGCCGTTGCGCCAGTAGCCCTCGAAACCGGCGCCCCCGGCCTTGGACACCAGTTCGCCGATGGCCTCCTCGGCGTTGAGCAGCCGCCCGCGCTCGTCGAAGCGGGCCGGCGGGCACTCGGCGCCGGTGGCCGGATTGAGCACAACGGTGCCCTCGGGCGCCCGACCCAGTGCCCCCGGCGGCGTGTCGGGGGTCCGCTGCACCGTGGCGCCCCCCTCGGTCGAGCCGTAGGAGTCGGTGACGGCGACGCCGAAGCGCTCGGCGAAGCGCGCCACGTCGTCGGTGGTCCCTTCGTTGCCGAAAGCACGCACCAATGGGTTGTCGGCATCGTCGGGTTGCTCGGGCGTGGCCAGAATGAAAGACAGAGGCTTGCCGACGTAGTTGAAGTAGGTGGCGCCCGCGGCCCGCACATCGGGCAGGAAGCCCGAGGCGGAGAACCGGCCCGACGAGGGGAGCGCACTGGCCGAGCCCGCCATGAGTGCGGGGCCCCAGCCGGCCATGAGCGCGTTGGAATGGAACAGGGGCATGGAGAGGTAGCAGACGTCCTCGGGCTCCAACGCGTACATCTGCGCCACAATGGCGCCGATGCGCGCCAGCCGGCCCTGGCTGCACAGGCAGGCCTTGGGCGCGCCGGAAGTGCCCGAGGTGAAGAGGAGGTAGCCCAGCGTCTCGGGTGTGACCGATCGATCGGCCACCGTTTCGGCGTCGGCCGACGTGTACGCCAGAAGCGTTCGCTGCGCATGGTCGGTGTCGAGCACCAGCACGCGCTCGTTGGACTGGCGCACCTCGCCCAGTGCGTCGCCGATGCGGGCCCCTTCCACCAGGGGCAGGTAGGTGGAGTCGGTGATGAGGAACTGGCATTCGGTATGCGACAGGTCGCGCACCAGCTCGTCGCCTCGGTGGGTGGGGTTGGCGCCGACCACGACGGCCCCGGCCAGCGCGGCCGCCTGGAGCCAGAAGATGAACTCGGGCACGTTGTCGAGCATGAGGGCGACGTGGAAGGGCCCGTCCTGCCGCCCGGCCTGCAGCCAGGCCGCCCGTGCCGCCGCCCGCGCCACCACCTCGGCGTGGCTCAGCCGGAGGTCGTTGGCCACCAGCCCGAGCCTGTCGACCCCGGCCAGGGCCAGGACGGCCCCGGTCACGGTTTCGGTCAGCGGCGCCGGGTTGGTGCCAGGTCCGGTCGGTTGCGCCTCAGCAGGGGTCACTGCATCTCCAAACGTCGCTGACCAGGGATGGAAGTCCCATTATTGGAACACGTTGCATTTTAATCAGACCCGTGTTACCGTCGCTTGAGCGCCGGCGGAACGGACCGCGGCACCGTAGACGAGGACGTGCAACCCCATGGAATTCGGCATCTTCAACGCCGCGTGCCTGCTGCCGCGGTACGTCGAGCAGCACGGAGCATCGGCCGAGCACGACCGCATCATGGATGAGGTCGCGTTCATCGTGGCGGCCGACAAGGCCGGCTTCAAGTACACGTGGGCGTCCGAGCACCACTTCCTCACCGAGTACTCGCACCTCTCGGCCTCCGAGTCCTTCCTGGCCTTCTGCGCCGCCAAGACGAGCAACATCCACATCGGCTCGGGCATCTTCAACATCACGCCCCCGGTGAACCACCCGGCCCGCATTGCCGAGCGGGTGGCCATGCTGGACCACCTCTCCGAAGGCCGCTTCGAGTTCGGCACCGGCCGCGGCTCGTCCACCACCGAGCAGAAGGGCTTCGGGATCAACGACCCCGAGCTGACCCGCGAAATGGTGGCCGAGACCCTGCCGCAGATCGTGCGCATGTGGAAGGACGAGGACTACAGCTACGACGGCAAGTTCTTCTCCATGCCCTCGCGCAACGTGCTGCCCAAGCCCTACTCCAAGCCCCACCCCGCCATCTGGATGGCGGCCGGCAGCCCCTCGACGTTCGACCTGGCCGCCGAGCTCGGCGTCGGCGTCCTGTGCTTCGGCTTCTCGACGCCCGACCAGCTGACCCCGCTGGTGGCCCGCTACAAGGAGAAGATCGGGGACTGCAAGAATCCGGTCGGTGGCTTCGTCAACGACAACGTCATGATCACGACGACCATGATCTGCATGGAGGACGGCGCCAAGGCCCGCAAGACGTTCCTGGAGGCCGACTCCAACTACCACCTGAGCCTGGTTTTCCGGTACCTCGACACCTTCCCGAAGCCCCCCGGCGTGCCCGAGTGGCCCGAGATCGTGCCGGCCATGGACGCCGCCTCGCTCGACTCGGTCATCGCCTCGGGCGACGTTGCCGTGGGCACGCCCGACGAGGTCAGCAAGGCCATTGACCGCTACGTCGCCACGGGCGCCGACCAGCTGGCCTTCGGCATGCTCTCGAGCTCCATGTCGATTGAGTCCTGCGAGGAAGCGGTGGAGACCTTCGGCAAGCACCTGCTGCCGGTCTTCGACAAGGACCCCATCCACAGCACCACCAAGCAGCGCCTCGCTGCCGGCGGCTCCTGAGCTCCTCGCTCCTCAACTCGTCACTCCTGACTCCTCAGTCCGCGCCGTCCGGTTCCAGCCGGAACTCGCCGGCCCGGAAGCGGCGGTCGATCTCCTCGGCCACCTCGTCGGGACCGCGTCCGCCTGCGTCGACCCGGTGGCGCTCCGCGACGCCCTGGCGCTCGAATTGGGCCCACAGGTCCTCGACCACGGCGCTGTCGGCCAGCGCGCCGGCGTGCTGCGGCTCGACCTTGCGGTCCACCACGCGCTGTTGCACCACGTCGATCGGCGCCCTGAGCACGGCGTAGTGGAGGGCCACGCCGCGGCGCGCGCCGGCATCGCCGAACAGGTCGAGCATGAACGGGTAGAGGATGCCCTCGGCCAGGCAGACGTAGCCCTCGGCCGCGAAAGTGGTGCAGGCCTCGGCCGCCGCACGGAGTACGACGCGGTTCTGCGCGTGCGCCTCCTGGCGCCACGGTTCAATGGCGCCGCGCCCGAGTTTGGCGAAGAACCAGTCGAGATCGAGGCAGACCGATCGCTCGTGGCGCTCCGCCACCAGCGGTGCCACGGTGGTCTTCCCGCAACCCGGGGAGCCGGTCAGGAGGAGCAGTGGACCGGGCGCCATCGGGTGCATCTTCGCGTGGGGCAGGCCGACAGTGCTCGGACCCATGCCCGCCGTTCGGCGAGGCTTGGCCTCAGCTGGCGGACGCCACCCCCACGATCGGTTTGTTCAGCACATGGCCACCTTCGGACCCGTAGAAGTTGGCGTCCCCGTAGTTGAAGATGCCCCCGTCGGACGCGGCGATCCAGTATCCACGGCCGTCCGGCGTGGGCGCGACCCCGACGGCCGGCTTGTTCAACGGTGCACCACCCGCGGACCCGAAGAAGCCGGCGTCGCCGAAGTTGAAGATGGCGCCGTCTGAGGCGACCATCCAGTATCCGAGGTTGTCCGAGGTGGCGGCCATGCCGACGATCGGTTTG
>DATCEZ010000284.1:0-5065 GCA_036509775.1 Acidimicrobiales bacterium | reverse complement strand
CCGGGCGCCGCGGGCAAGAGCAATCTGGGCCGTCAGATGGGCGGAGCCACCGAAGCCGTAGATGCCGAGCCGGCCTCCTTCGGGCAGGTTGGCCCGCAGCAGGGCGCGGTAGCCGATAATGCCGGCGCAGAGGAGGGGTGCCGCCTCCACGTCGTCGAACACGTCGGGCAGCGCGTAGGCGTAGTCCTCGTCCACCACCGTGAACGCCGCGTACCCGCCGTCGACGTCCCAGCCGGTGAACCGCGGCGTCACACACAGGTTCTCGCGGCCGGAGACGCAGAAACGGCAGACCCCGCAGGTGTGGGCCAGCCAGGGCACGCCGATGCGGTCGCCCTCCTGCCAACGGGTGCTTCCCGGGCCCAGCCGGTCGACCACACCGACGACCTCGTGGCCGGGTGTGACCCGGGGGCGGCGTGGTTCCAGATCGCCTTCGGCAAGGTGGAGATCCGTCCGGCACACCCCGCAGGCGCGCACGCGTACGCGCACCTGGCCCGGTCCCGGCTCGGGGACGGGCCTCTCCACCCGGACCAGCGGGTGGTGCGCTCCGTCGACCGGGCCCGGGTGCTCCACGACCCAGGCCTGCATGACATCGTCCACCATTGCGGGTCAGCGTAGGGCGAGGGGGATCCCATTGCGCATCACACCGTTCACGTGACGTCGCTCGTCGTTGCCGGGCCTGTCGGCCTGACCGAACATGACGTCGGCTCCGGCCACCCCGAGCGGCCGGCGCGCCTGGTCGCCGTCATGGAGGGCGTGCGCGCGCTGGGGCCCGAACAGGAGATCGGGACGCCGGCCTTCGGTGAGGCATCGCTGCAGGAGCTGGCGCGCGTCCATGACCCGGCCTACCTGGCCCGGCTGGCCGCGTTCTGCGCGGAGGGAGGCGGCGCGATCGACGCCGATACCTCCGCCCGCGCCGATTCGTGGGGAGCGGCCCGGCGCGCCGCGGGCGCAGGTCTGGCCGCCCTGGAGACCCTCGACACACGAGGGGAGGGGATCGCCTTCGTGCCGGTCCGGCCCCCGGGCCATCACGCGACGAGCGACCGGGCCATGGGCTTCTGCCTCGTCAACAACGTCGCCGTTGCGGCGGCGTCGCGCACAGCGCGCGGCGAACAGGTGCTCATCGTCGACTGGGACGTCCACCACGGAAACGGCACCCAGGACATCTTCTGGGACGACCCGGCGGTGCTCTACGTCTCGACGCACCAACACCCGCTCTACCCCGGGGCGGGCCGCCCCGACGAGGTCGGCGGCGCGGCCGCACCGGGACTGACCCTCAACCTTCCGCTGCCACCGGGGGCGACGGGCGACGTGGTGCGGGCCGCCCTCGACGAGGAGGCGCGCGCCATCATTAAGGCCTTCCAGCCCGACCGAGTCCTGGTGTCGTGCGGATTCGACGCCCATCGCGACGATCCGCTCAGCAACCTGCAGCTCTCGAGCGGGGACTTCGCCGAACTGGCCCGCATGGTGCGCGAGTTCGCGCCACGGGCGGGGCGGCTCGCTCTGTTCCTGGAGGGCGGATACGACGCGACGGCACTCGCAGCATCGGTGGAGGCGACACTCGGCGCCCTGCTCGGACGGCCGGCGCCGGAGCATGCGGAACGGCCCACCCACGGTGGGCGCGGGTTGGCCGAGTTGCGAGCGGACGCAACCGAGCGCCGCCGTGCCATTGACATGTTGCGCGGGTGACGAGCAGCGTCTGATCCTCCGGGGATGGCTCCCCGGCGCGGGTGCTCAGCCGCGCACGCGGTGCACGAGCACGGGGCAGTGCGCGTTGGTGACGCAGTACTCGCTGACCGAGCCGACAAGCATGCCGACGAACTCGCCGCGGCCGCGGCTGCCCACGACGAGCAGATCGGCGCCCTTCGAGGCCTCGACGAGGGCGGGAGCCGGATGGCCGCTGATCAAGCGCGGCTCCAGCTTGAGCTCCGGGTGATCGGCCACGATGCCGGCAACTGCGGTGTCAAGCACCTTGCGGACGTCTGACTCAGGGTCGAAATCGTCGGGGATGGGCACTGCCCAGCCGTAGCTGTTGGGCCACTCCCAGGTCATGACGAGCTCGAGGGTGCTGTCGGTGAGCAAGGCCTGGCGGACGGCCCATGCCAGTGCTTCGGTGGAGGAGTCTGAGCCGTCGAAGCCGGCGACGATCCGGCCTGATTCCGATGCTGCTGCGCTCATTGGTCTGCACCCTTCAGGTTGGGATTGGCGTTGGGCCTCGTTGGCAACGGGGTGCCGGGCGCTCGGCGCCGCGGTCGATGCGGTGAGCTTACAGAGGCAGGATCTGGCCTCCTCCCGGCAAGTCGCAGCCTTTTGGCCTGAATGCGAAGATATCGGCCGTGCCGCTGGGCGTGTTCCTCCTCGACGACCACGAGGTCGTCCGCACGGGTCTGCGCGCCCTGCTCGAAGCAGGTCCCGATATTCACGTGGTTGGTGAAGCCGGCACGGTGGCCGAGGCCTTGGTCCGGATTCCGGCCGCGCAGCCTGATGTCGCCATTCTCGATGTCCGGTTGCCCGACGGCAGCGGCGTGGAGGTCTGCCGCGAGATCCGATCGACGGCTCCGGGCATCGCCTGCGTCATGCTGACGTCGTACGCCGATGACGAGGCACTGATCGCCTCGGTCATGGCGGGAGCGGCGGGGTACGTCTTGAAGCAGGTGGGCGGTCTCGATCTGATTGAGACGATCCGCCGTGCCGGCGCAGGCGAGTCCCTGCTCGATCCGTCCTTGACCGAACGCGTTCTCGAAAGGTTGCGAGACGGGCCCGAGGTGGACCCCCGGCTGGCCAGCCTGACGGCACAGGAGCGCAGGATCCTCGATCTGATCGCCGAGGGGTACACGAACCGCCAGATCGCCGACGCCATGTTCCTGGCGGAGAAGACGGTGAAGAACTACGTCTCGAACCTGCTGGCCAAGTTGGGCATGGAACGCCGTACCCAGGCCGCCACGTTCGCGGCCCGTCTCAGTGAGCGCTCGACCTACGAGACGCGCAACGATGCCACCGGTACCTGAGTCCCGCCCGGCGCAGGCCGTCAGGTCCGGCCCGAGGTGGCGTCCTCGGTGTCGGGGAGGGGCCCGAGCTTGATGCCCAGGTCCGAGAACAGCTGCTCGAGGCGAGCGCGTTCGTGCCGCGGTTGCTCGAACCGACTCGGATCGGTCTCGACGCCCAGGACTTCGGCCAGCTCCAGCAGTGCGACGTCGTAGCTGATTTCGCGGGCGAGCACGACAGGGACCGCGTCGGGGTCCGTCGCGGGCGGCGTGTCCTGCGCCAGCTCACCCCGGCGGCGTCGCACCGTGTTGAGCGCGTTGTCCTCACTCGGGCGGACCAGGACCGGGCCGCGTTGTACGAAGGCGGCGTCGAGAAGGTGGGTATACATCGACATCGGCGGCTCCGTTGACCCGCCCCGTTTCTGCTGGGACGGTGTGCTCTCCTCGTCTCAGACGCGGGAAGCGAGACGGCATCAGCTGTTCGCCGAAACCCCCTCGTCATTCTGCCGTTCCCCGTCAGGTCGCCCTTGCGAGCTCTCATCAAGCATGAGCCACCGGGGTGACAAGCGGCAGGGCCGGAGGTCCCAAGGTGAGGGATTTGGGAGGGTCAGGCCCGGGTGGCAAAACAACGCCGGAATTGGAAAATGGCGACCGAGGGGGGTGGCCGCCATTCTCCAAGCACCGTTGTCTGGGAAGAGGAAGGTGCCTCAGCCATTCTGTTGACGCACCCCCCATGGGGGTAGAGCCGAAAGTCATGGATTGCCCGTCCACAGCCGGCTGTCAGCAATGAAGTCGGTGGTCACGGGGTCATGACAGAGTGGAGCCCATGCCGACCGTCGCCACGATGGAGGAAGCAGTGGCGCTCGTCCACCCGGTCGATCGGATCGGTTTCGGCCTCGGCCCGGCCATCCCGGACGGTCTGTTGACGGCGCTGGGGACGCGCTCCGACTGGGAGGACCTGCAGATCGGCGGCGCCCTCTGCCTCAATCTGTATGACGTCTTCACCAGGCCGGGGGTGAGCTACCGCTGCGGCTTCTTCGGGCCGGCGGAGCGGTTGCACCACTCACAGGGCCACCGGGTCGAGCTCGTCCCCGGGGGCTTCCGGCAGATGGGGCCGATCATGGCCAGCTTCGCCCCCCGCGTGATGGTGGCGCAGACGGCCCCTCCCGACGAGCAGGGCAAGGTGAGCCTCGCCCTCCACGTGGGAGGAACGCGCGATGAGCTCCTGGCGGCCGGACGCGACCCCGACCGGCTGCTCATCATTGAGGTCAACCCGCACCTTCCCCGCACCAGAAGCCTGCCGCCGACATTCGACAACTCCATCCCGTTGGACCTGATCGACGTGCTGGTCGAGTCCGACGGTGAGCCCTTCGCGCTGACCGACCCGCCCACGACCGAAGTGGACGAGACGATTGCACGCCACGCGCTCGCCTACATCCATGACGGGTCCACGCTGCAGACGGGCATCGGCGCCATCCCCAACATCGTGGCGGCGGAGCTGGCCCGCGGGCCGCTCGGCGGGTTCGGCGTCCATTCCGAAATGTTCACCACCGGACTCATGCGACTGCACCAGTCCGGGAAGGTGACCAACGACGCCAAGGGAATGTTCGACGGGGTGTCGGTGACGACCTTCGCGTTGGGCGTCAGCGAGCTCTATCAGTGGCTCGACGGCAACGCGGAGGTGGCCTTCGTCCCGGTTGACACGGTCAACGACCCGACGATCATTTCGCGCAACGCCAACCTCGTCTCCATCAACGGCGCGCTCTCCGTCGATCTCTACGGCCAGGTGATGGCCGACAACATCGATGGCCGCCAGATCTCGGGGGTCGGCGGACACGAGGACTTCGTGGCCGGCGCCGAATTGCACCTCGACGCCCGCTCGCTCATCTGCCTGCGCTCGACAGCCGTGCGTGACGGGGAGACGGTCTCGCGCATTGCGGGCATCCCACCCGAGGGAACGGTGGTCTCCACACCACGCCACCACACCGGCGTCGTCATCACCGAGTACGGCGTGGCGGAGTTGACCGGCCGCACCGTGCGGGAGCGGGCGCACCTTTTGACCGACCTCGCGCACCCCGACTTCC
>DATCEZ010000283.1:0-5380 GCA_036509775.1 Acidimicrobiales bacterium | reverse complement strand
GGAGCAATTGCCGCGCTCGTAAAAGGGACCATGCGAGGGGACCGGTACCAGACGCTCCAGGGCATCACCGGCTCCGGCAAGACCGCGACCATCGCCTGGATGATCGAGCAGGCCCAGCGTCCCACGCTCATCATCGAGCCGAACAAGTCACTGGCCGCCCAGCTCTCCTCGGAGCTGCGGGATCTCTTCCCCAAGAACCGGGTCGAGTTCTTCGTCTCCTACTACGACTACTACCAACCCGAGGCATACCTGCCGACGACGGACACCTACATAGAGAAGGACTCGTCCATCAACGACGAGATCGACCGTCTGCGCCATGCCACCACCTCCTCGCTGCTGATGCGGCGCGACGTGATCGTGGTGGCCTCGGTCTCCTGCATCTACGGCCTCGGGTCCCCCGACGAGTACCGCGACCGCATCCTCGGCATCAAAGTCGGCGACCAGGTGGACCAGCGCGTCGTGCTGCGTCGCCTCGTCGAGCTGCAGTATGCCCGCAACGAGGTCAACCTCGTGCGCGGCACCTTCCGCGCCCGCGGCGACACGGTGGAAATCCACCCGGCCTACGAGGAGCAGGCGCTGCGCATTGAGCTGTTCGGTGACACCGTCGACCGCATCGTGCCCTTCGACGTGCTGACGGGGGAGATGGGCGACGAAATGGAGGACGTGGCCGTCTACGCCGCCACCCACTACGTCACCGGGGACGACATCATTCAGCGTGCCGTCGGCTCCATTGAAGTCGAGCTGCGCGAGCGACTGCAGGAATTCGAGAAGGAGGGCAAGCTGCTCGAGGCGCAGCGCCTGCGGGTGCGCACCGAGCACGACCTCGAAATGCTGGCCGAGACCGGCGTGTGCTCCGGCGTCGAGAACTACAGCCGCCACCTCGACGGCCGGGCGCCGGGCGAGACCCCGTACACGCTGTTGGACTTCTTCCCCAAGGACTACCTCTGCGTCATCGACGAGAGCCACGTCGCCGTCCCGCAGCTGCACGGGCAGTACGCCGGGGACAAGTCCCGCAAGGACGTCCTCGTCGAGCACGGCTTCCGGCTGCCCTCGGCCCGGGACAACCGGCCGCTGCGCTTCGAGGAGTTCATTGAGCGGGTGCCCCAGACCGTGTTCGTCTCGGCCACCCCGGGGGCGTTCGAGCTCGAGCACTCCGACCAGGTGGTGGAGCAGGTGATCCGGCCGACGGGCCTGGTCGATCCCGAGGTGACGATCGTGCCCACCAAAGGTCAGGTGGACGACCTGCTGGCCCGCATCCACAGCACGGTGCAGGCGGGCGGCCGCGTCCTGGTGACGACGCTGACCAAGAAGATGGCGGAGGACCTCACCGACTACCTGGCCGACGCCGGCGTGCGCGTGCAGTACCTGCACTCCGACATCGACACGATCACACGGATCGAGATCCTGCGTGAGCTCCGACTGGGCTCCATCGACGTGCTCGTCGGCATCAACCTGCTGCGCGAGGGCCTCGACCTGCCAGAGGTGGCCCTGGTGGCCATCCTCGATGCGGACAAGGAGGGCTTCCTGCGCTCGGCCTCCTCGCTCATTCAGACCATGGGCCGGGCCGCCCGCAACGTCGACGGGGTGGTCGTGCTGTACGCCGACACCATCACCGACTCCATGCGCGAGGCGGTCTCGGTGACCCAGCGCCGGCGCGAGGTGCAGATCGCCTACAACTTGGAGCACGGGATCAATCCCCAGACCATCCGCAAGTCGGTGACCGACATTCTGGAGCGCCTGCGTGGCAGCAGCGGCGGCGTGGCCAAGGCAGGGCGCAGCCGGGCCGAGGTGCGCAAGAACGCGGCGGTGCGGGGCAATAAGCGGCCCGCCCTGCTGGCGGACGGCGATGCCTCGACGCCGGCGGAGGCGATTGAACTCATGACCCAGCTGGAGGCCGAGATGAAGGCCGCGGCCGCCGCGCTGCGCTACGAGGAGGCGGCGCTTCTGCGCGACGAGATCGCCGACCTGCGCGCTTCGGTCCCCAGCTGACCGGTCCCCGGCTGAGCCGACTCACCTGGCCCGCCCAGGGCTAGCGTCTCGGCCCGTGCCCACTACCGCCCAACTCCGCCAGACCATGGAGCGCTACGCCGCCGTCGTCACCTCCAGGGACGCCGAGGCCTACGCCGCCCTCTTCACCCCCGATGCCGTCCAGATGGACCCCTACCCGAGCGGCCTCCACACGGGCCGCGACGAGATCAGGGACTTCATTCAGTCGGGCTTCGACGGCTGCGAGACGATGACCTTCGAGGTGGAGGAGGTCCACCCGGTGGCCGACAAGGCCGCCATCCGCTTCCAGATCACGCTGACGCTGGCCGGCGACGCCACCATGTACATCCGGGGTGTCGAGATCTTCACCCTCACCGACGACGGGCTCATCAGTGCGGTGGAGGCCTACTGGGGCGAAGAGGACGTGACCTTCGCCTGACGCTGCGGCCGCGCCGCCACCGGCCCGGGCCACGGCCTCGGACAGCGGACGGCGACGCCGCCGATCCGGTTCCGGCGGTCTAAGGGTGGCCACCCGACCCGGTGACCAGGACCCAACATGACGTGACACACCCCACCGGTATCCTCCACAGATGGCCGACCGTCTCGTCGTTCGCGGCGCTCGTGAGCACAATCTGCGGGATGTGTCCCTCGACCTGCCCCGGGACAAGCTGATCGTCTTCACCGGCCTGTCGGGCTCGGGCAAGTCCTCGCTGGCCTTCGACACCATTTACGCCGAGGGCCAGCGCCGCTACGTCGAGTCCCTCTCGGCCTACGCCCGCCAATTCCTGGGCCAGATGGACAAGCCCGACGTCGACTTCATTGAGGGCCTGTCCCCGGCCATCTCCATCGACCAGAAGTCGGCCTCCCGCAACCCCCGCTCGACCGTCGGGACCATCACCGAGGTCTACGACTACCTGCGCCTTCTGTATGCCCGCATCGGCCATCCCCACTGCCCCGTCTGCGGGCGGCCCGTGGCGCGCCAGACTCCGCAGCAGATCGTCGACCGCGTCCTCGAGCTGCCCGAGGGGACCCGCTTCCAGGTCATGGCCCCGGTCGTCCGGGGCCGCAAGGGCGAGTACAGCTCCCTGCTCGACGACCTGGCCAAGCAGGGCTTCGCCCGGGTCCGGGTCGACGGGGTGCCACTCGAGCTGTCCGAGCGGGCCGACGTCAACCTGGCCCGTTACGAAATGCACACCATTGAGGTCGTGGTGGACCGCCTGGTCAGCCGGGCCAACATGCGACAGCGCCTGACCGAGTCGATCGAGACCGCCCTGGAGCTGACCGGCGGCACGGCCGAGGTCCTCGTGATGAACGGGAAGGGCAGCGGCGGCAAGGGCGGCGGTGCTGACAGCGAGGGCGAAGAGGGGGAGGCCGACGAGGCCATCACCTTCTCCCAGCACCTGTCCTGCACGCACTGCGGCATCAGCTTCGAGGAGCCCGCCCCCCGCAGCTTCTCCTTCAACTCGCCCTACGGGGCCTGCCCGGTCTGTCTCGGCCTGGGCACCAAGTTCGAGGTGGACCCCGAGCTCGTCGTACCCGACGACTCCCTGTCGCTGGCCGAGGGCGCGCTGGCGCCCTGGGCGACCGCCCGCAGCGAGTACTTCACCGGCCTGCAGGTCGGGGTGGCCGAGCTCGGCGGCTTCGACTTCGACGCCCCCTGGACGTCGCTCAAGGCCAAGGACAAGAAGCTCGTCCTCTACGGGACGGGCAACCGCTCGGTGCACGTCACCTACAAGAACCGCTTCAACCGCAAGCGTTCCTACGAGGCGGTCTACGAGGGGATCATCCCCTGGCTGCAGCGCCGGCACGGCGAGTCCGAGTCGGACTGGTCGCGCGAGCAGATCGAGAACTACATGCGCGAGGTCGACTGCCCCGCCTGCGGCGGCGCCCGGCTCAAGCCCGAATCGCTGGCCGTGACGGTGGGCGGTCACAACATCTACGAGCTGTGCAGCCTCTCCATCGCCAACGCCGTCGAGGCGATGTCCACCCTGGAGCTCAGCGACCGCGAGCACATGATCGCCGACCGCGTCTTCAAGGAAGTGCGCGAGCGCATGCAGTTCCTGCTCGATGTGGGGCTCGACTACCTGTCTTTGGGGCGGTCGGCCGGCACGTTGTCCGGCGGTGAGGCCCAGCGGATCCGTCTGGCCAGCCAGATCGGCAGCGGCCTGGTCGGTGTGCTCTACGTCCTCGACGAGCCCTCCATCGGCCTGCACCAACGCGACAACCAGCGCCTCATCGCCACCCTGGAGCGGCTGCGCAACCTGGGCAACACCGTGATTGTGGTGGAGCACGACGAGGAGACCATCCGCACCGCCGACTACGTGGTCGACATCGGACCCGGGGCGGGCGAGCACGGCGGAAACGTCGTCCACGCCGGCCCTGTCTCGGGGCGGGGTGGGTTGCTGACCAACAAGGCGTCGATCACCGGGCAGTACCTCTCGGGCAAGAAGTTCATCCCCTTGCCGGCCCGGCGCCGTCCGGGGACGGGCGACGTAGTGACCGTGCGCGGCGCCCGGGAGCACAACCTCAAGGACATCGACGTGTCCATTCCCCTGGGGTGCCTCATAGCGGTGACCGGCGTGTCGGGCTCGGGCAAGTCGACGCTGGTGAACGACATCCTGCTGCGCTCGCTGGCCCAGACCCTGCACCGGGCCAAGACGGTCCCGGGCCTGCACCGCAAGGTCGAGGGCATGGCCAAGCTCGACAAGGTGGTCGACGTCGACCAGGCGCCCATCGGGCGGACCCCGCGCTCGAACCCGGCGACCTACACGGGCGTCTTCGACCACATCCGCAAGCTCTTCGCCCAGACCGCCGAGGCCAAGGTGCGCGGCTACCAGCCGGGCAGGTTTTCATTCAACGTGCGGGGCGGTCGCTGCGAGGCCTGTGCCGGCGACGGCACCATAAAGATCGAGATGCACTTCCTGCCGGACGTCTACGTCCCCTGCGAAATCTGTCACGGGGCGCGCTACAACCGCGACACCCTCGAGATCACCTTCCGGGGCAAGACCATCGCGGACGTGCTCGACCTGTCCTGCGAGGAGGCGCTGAGCTTCTTCGCCAAGCAGCCGCCGATCGCCCGGCACATGCAGACACTGGTGGACGTCGGTCTTGGTTACGTCCGGCTGGGTCAGCCGGCGCCGACGTTGTCCGGTGGCGAGGCGCAGCGCGTGAAGCTTGCGTCTGAGCTCAGTCGGCGGCCCACCGGCCACACCTTCTACATCCTCGACGAGCCGACGACCGGGTTGCACTTCGAGGACACCCGCCGGTTGTTGGAGGTGCTCGGCCGTCTGGTCGAGCAGGGCAACACGGTCGTCGTCATTGAGCACAACCTCGACGTGATCAAGACCGCCGACTGGCTGATCGACCTCGGCCCCGAAGGGGGAGAGCAGGGGGG
>DATCEZ010000282.1:0-7496 GCA_036509775.1 Acidimicrobiales bacterium | reverse complement strand
CCCTCCACCAGCTCGGCGTAGGCGGCACGGGCCGAGACGATCAGGAGGTCGCCCGCCTCCACCACGCCTCCCCCCAGCACGAAGCAGGCCGGATCGAGCAGGGCCGCCAGGTTGGCCAGGCCGAACCCGATCCACCGTCCCACTTCGCGGATGACCTGCTGTGCGCCGGGGTCGCCGGCCGCGGCCGCGGCGGAGACATCTTCACCGCGCACGGTCTCGGCATCGCCACCAGCCAGCCGGACCACCTCGCCCAGCCGTCCGGCCAGAGCGGCCTCGCGGGCCAGCATGCCGAGCCCGGCGCCCGAGGCGAAGCGCTCCCAGCAACCGCGCCGCCCGCAGGGGCACGGGGGGCCGGCCGGGTCCACCACCATGTGGCCGATCTCCCCCGCGAATCCGGCCGCACCGACCTGGACCCGCCCGTCGACGACGAGGCCGCCCCCAATGCCCGTCCCGAGGGTGACCATGACGACGTGGTCGTGACCCACCGCCGCGCCGATGCGGTGCTCGGCCAGCACGGCAAGGTTGGCGTCGTTCTCAATCAACACGGTCCGGCCGGGCAGCTGGTCGCCGATCAGCTCGTTCCAGTCGACGCCCTGGGCCTGCGGAAGGTTCGGGGCGAAGCAGAGCCGGCCCCGGCGGTCCACCATGCCGGGCGCCCCCACACCCACGGCCACCGGAGTTGTCACCGGGGTAGCGACCGGGGCCGTGGCACCCAGCTGCTCGTCCAGGTGGGCCACCACGCGGGCCACCGCCTCGGCGACATGACGGCCCACAATGTTGCGGGTCCCCTTCGGGGTGGCCTCACGGGCGTCCGCGACGATCTCGTCGGATCGGCTCAGCGCAACGCCGAGGACCTTCGTCCCGCCGATATCGATGCCGTAGGTGACGTCGGCGGCCGTCGGGCCACCGTCGGCAGTCACGAGGTCGACTCGACCCGCGCCTTCAGCTCTCGCATGGCGGTAGCCATGATGCGGCTCGTGGCCCGCATCTTGATGAAGCCGGGGATGGGCACCCGCAGTTCGGCCTCGAGGTGATAGGTCACGTCGGTGCCCCCGCCCTCGGCCGGATCGAAGATGTAGCTCCCGTCGAGCTTGGTGGTGATGTCACCGTGGGTGAGCTTCCAGGCCAGGACGTGTGGCGCCTCGGCGTAGTCGTAAGCCAGCGTGTAGCTGGTGCTGCGGCCGAAGGCGGCGGCCCGGAAGGTGACCGACAACGGGCGGCCCAGGTCGTCCCGCTCCTTGATCTCGACCTCTTTGATGTCAGCCGCCCACTCCGGGTAGCGCTCGAGGTCGGCCGCGACATCGAAGCACTGCTCCGGCGGCGCTGCCACCGAGATCTTTTCTGTGGCTTGATCGGCCACGTCGGGACGTCCTTCCTGTCGATGCTGCCTGCGAGGCGGTGCGTCAGATTGCCACTCCGGCCAGCGCTTCGGCCAGCCTAGAAGCGAGAACCTCGTTGTCGAAGGATTCCTCCACCCTAAATCGGGCGGCCCGGCCCATTCTGCGCCTGCGGTCGGGGTCGACCAGCAGACTGCGCAGGGCTTCGGCCACCGCACCAGGGTTGCCCGGGTCGGCCACCACCAGTCCGGTCTCGCCGTCGAGGACGGCCTCGGACGCCCCGCCACTGTCCCCTGCCACCTGGGGCACGCCGGCGGCGGCCGCCTCGAGGAAGACGATGCCGAAGCCCTCCTGCTCCAGACCGAGCCAGCGATTGCGGCAGGCCATGACGAATACGTCGGCCGCGCCGAGGAGGGCGGCCCGGTCCTCCTGGCTGACCCGGCCCAGCACCTCGACCCGCACCGGGCTCCGCGCCGCCAGCCGGCGGAGATGGCCCAGTTCCCTGCCGTCGCCCGCAATGGCCACCACGAGGTCCGGATAAGACGGGGCCAGTCGGTTCGCCGCGGCGATCAGCACGTCCATGCCCTTGCGCGGCACCAGGCGGCTCACGCTCGTGAGCAACGGGCCTTCGGCGGGCAGCCCAAGCCCGGTCCGCGCCGCTCGGCGCTCGGCCGCCGTGAGCGGGACGATGCCGCCGACATCGACGCCGGGCGGGATCTCGACCAGCGACCCGTCGAAGTCCGGCACGACGCGGCGGGCCTCGGCGGCCGGGTAACGGCCGGCCGAGACGATGAGCCGGGCGTCGCGCAGCACCCGGGCCAGCGCGGTGCGCGAGCCGGGCAACCGTCCCGGCACCGTGACTTCGGCCCCGTGGAGGACCACGCCGTAGGGCACGCCGACGTGTGGCCCGAGGAGGCCGAGCGGGAGGGCGGGATCTAACAGCACGAGGTCGACCTCATGCTCCTTGACCGCGGCGCGCACGGCGGCCAGCGCGTCGGGCGTGGGGAAGAAGAGGATCTTGCCGGGCACGCGCTGAATGCGGATGCCCCGCTCGGCCTGCGCGGCATCGAAGGCGGCGGCACCATCGTCAGAGGATGCGGTCAGGACCACGAAGGAGGACGGATTTAGCCGGCTCCACAGGTTCCACAGGTAGTTCTGTATGCCACCGACCTTGGGTGGGAAATCATTGGTGACGAGGAGGTGTCGTTTCACCGCGCGCCACCAGCGCGGACGGAAGGGCGGAGCGGCGTCGGGCGGAGCGGTGTGGGGCGGGATTCAGCCGGTTTGCGTGCTGGTGCTGAAGCGCAACGCCGGGACCAGCCCGGCGCGCTCGAGCATGCGCATGGCACGCGCCTCGTCGGCGTCGATGACGACGGCGTCCTCGGGCTCACGCTCCAACAGGAAGCTGACCACGCAGTCGTCGCAGGCCGCGGTGCCGCGCAACGTGCAGCAGTCGCAATCGATCGTGAGATCGCCGGCAGCATCGAGCCCGATGGGCTCGATGTCCGGCGTCGCGAAGAGTGTCGGCTCACCGTGGAGGGCGGTGACGTTGGAGAACTCGATGACCTTGGCGGTGTCCCTGGAAGTCGGCATGTCGTGATCCCTCTCTTTTGGAGGAAAGCATGCCGAAGGGGTGTGACAGCGGGCGCCATCGGCTAGCGCGCGGGCAGGGCGCCCAAGGCGGTCTGCAGCGTCTGCTCCAGGCCCCAGGCCACGCTCTCGGTGCGCACGCCGTCGGCGGCGACGACGGTCAGGAACGGCGGGCCGCCCACTCGGTAGTCCCGGTAGGCCTCGCTGCTCATCACCAGCTCCAGACCCGGGGTGTCCGGCGCGTCACCGGCAAGGGCGGTGATGGCCTCGGGGCTCTCCTCCCCCAGGCTGCGCGTCACCACGACGAGGCGGGCGGCGCCGGCCAGGCCCGCGTGCAGTTCGGTGATGCCCTCCCACAGGTCCCGGCAGCCGAGGCAGGCCGCCGAGAGGAACAGGAGCAGAACCGGCGCGGCGGCCTCCACCACAGCAATGCGGCAAGGAGTGCCATCGGGCGCGCGGCCGACGATGTCGTGGGGCGTGGTGGTGGGGGGGTCGGTGTAGGTCGGGATGGGCCGGAGCCGGCGCAGAATCTCGGCCGGCGGCTCGTTCACGAAGCTTGCGACAACTCGCCCGGCTCGGCCAGCTCCTCGCCGGTGAGCTCGACCACGCTGCGGCCGTGGCCGCACCAGCGGCAGACGACCTCGTCCACGTTGCGGGACAGCACCTGCTCGTCCTCGACCGCGAGGTCCCCGCCCACGCTGTAGTGGTGGAAGGCCTTGGTCTTCTGCGAAATCGTGACGTCGAAGCGGGTGAGGTTGCCGCAGCCGTCGCAGCGGTATCGAGGGTCGCTCACCGGGCCCACGGTAGTCCGCGGCCCGGCTGGGCCCTTCCGATCAGGCGCTGCCCATCACTTGGCCAATCTGCGAGCCGGTGACCTTGATGCCGTCCATTTCGGCGCCGACCGGCGGGGCGGTGGCGCGGGCGTGCTCCGCGGTGTCGTACACGGCGATGGACGTCCCGTGCGAGTCGTCGAGGCGGACCCAGTAGGCGGCCACGAAGCCCGGGCTTGCCTTCACGTTGGGGATGAGCTCGTCGAGGCCCTTGATGGCGGCTTCCGCATCGGTGAAATCGACGGTGATGACTTGTGCATGCATGGGGCCCTCGTTTCGTTGGGGTGGCGCCAGCCTCCCATCTGGCCCCCGCCGTTGCACTGGGGTTGCAAAGACCCAGGCGGGCGCCCCCCTCGGGACCTAAATGCGGTTGAGCAGCTCGCTCTTCTTGGCGGCGAACTCCTCCTCGGAGAGGATGCCGCGGCGGCGCAGATCGTCGAGCTCAATGAGCCGGTCCCGGATTTCGAAGGCGGCCGTGCCCGGAGCGGCGTTCGGCGCCGGAGCGGCCGCGTGCCCTCCCCCGCCGCCGCCGACACCGAAGGGCGGCGTGTCGTGCGCGTCGTCGTAGCCCTGTTGGTCGTGGTCGTCGTGGTCGTCGTGGTCGTCGTGGTCGTCGTGGTCGTCGTCCTGGTACGGGTCGGCGTACGGAGCGCCGTAGCGGTCCCGCGGTTGCATGTCGTGCGGGATGGCCTCGCGGCGGCCACCGCCCACGATTTCGTTGATCTGCGAGTTGATGACCCGCTGCACCACGGCCGGCTTGCGCATGTACTCGAGCGTCAACGAGTCGTCCTCGCCCTGGACGTCAATGATCAGGGAGCCCGTCCCGAGCATCCGCTCGATCAGCTCCTGACGGATGTTGACCTCGGTGATCCGCTGCAGCCGCAGCTGCACCGTGTCGCGCCCGAAGATGCCCTGGCGCACCAGAATCCGCGTGGAAGTCAGCGCCACCACGTAGGAGCGCCAGCGGACGAAGCGGCCGAGCAACCACAGGGCAGGGATCAGGGCGATGATGAGGATCGGGTAGTTCGTCCAGCCCGGTGCGTTGCTCCAGAGGATCACCACGACGATGAGGGCGGCCCACACGCCGATCGACGTGAACAGTGGGCCGAAGAGGAAGATCCAGTGCGGGCGCAGCTCGGCCAGCAGCTCCTCGTCCTCGTTGAGGAATCTCCGAGGCAGGGCCATGCAGCCAGCGTACCGGCGGCCATCGGCCGACCTGGGGCATCGCCCGCGCCGCGTCGTAGGGTGGCGCCATGCCCTATGCCGAGGTTGAGCCCGACGAGGTCAAAGCACGTCTCGCCAGCGGCGAGGACGTCTTCCTCGTCGACGTCCGCGAGCCCGACGAGGTCAAGGCCTGGGCCTACCCGGTCGGGATCAACATCCCGCTCGGGCAACTCGGCGACCGCCTCGACGAGATCCCCCGCGACGTCACCGTCGTGGTGGCCTGCCATGTCGGCGGCCGCTCCGCTGCGGCGGCGCAGGCGCTCAGCGACGCCGGCTGGACGGCCGAGAACCTGACCGGCGGCGCGGTGGCCTGGGCGGCCGGGGAGCCCGACGCGTAGGACCCCTCGTCGGGGACACGGCCCGCTCGCCCGGCGCTAGCTGGTCATGCCGATGGAGAAGGCCACGGGGTTCGAGAAGGATCCCGTGTAGTCCGCGCCCGACAGGGTGATGGCGCCGGCCAGGTAGAGGCCCGGGCCGAGCTCGCTGTTGGTCAGCGCGCAGGTCCCGCTCCCGTTGGCGGTGCTGATGGTCACGTCACACAGCTTGAAGAGGCCTCCGTCGCCGTAGATCCCGACGGTCTCGTTGACCGCGGGTGTGACGATCACCGTGAACTTCAGCGCGGACTCGTCACCGACGCTGGCCGAGCCGGCGCTCACCGACAGCGTGGTCACCGTCATGCTGCCCGGCGGCGGCCCGCTGGGTGCGGGCGGAGGCGTCGTTGTGGTGGTCGTTGTCGGCACCGTCGTCGGCGTGGTGTGCGGCGCCGGCGGCGGTGTCGTCGTCGTGGTGGTGGTCGGACGCGGTGGCACCGTGGTCGTCGTCGTTGGTGCCGGTGCCGTGGTGGTCGTTGTCGGTGCCGGCGCCGTGGTCGTGGTGGTGGGAGCCGGCGCGGTGGTCGTCGTCGTCGGTGCAGGCGCCGAGTTCGGCGGCGGAGCGGCGGAGCCACTGCCGGCGACACCACCCGGACCGAAGTCCTTGAGCAGGGCGTTGTACGAGTTCGGGTTCTCGGACGAGCTCAGTGTCGAGGACTGGTCGTCGAAGTAGGAGGCCTCGTAGACGTGGTTGGTCGTGAGCCACTGCGCCATGTCGTTGATGAATGTGGGGTCGTCGCCCCCGGAGACCTGCTCGTTGTTGGCCGTCTCGGCCTGTCCGGCGTTGCCCAGCCCGGTGCCGAGCCCCCATTCCCCGATGGCCACCTCCTTGCCCTCCTGCGTCGCCAGTGAGGTCAGCCAGTTGAGGCCGTAGGTCTCGGTCTCGAGGTCCGAGAACTCGGCCGACGCGCCCGGGTAGTTGCCCCACGCCTGGTCGTAGACGTCAGCGGCGACCTCGTCCACGTAGGCGTTGCCCGGGTAGTAGTTGGCCAGGTTGCCGATGCCCTGATCCCCGAGGGTCGGGCACCACTCGAACTTGAAGTTGGCGCCGGGGACGGCGCGCATGGTGGTGACGATCTGCTGCCAGAAGGCCACGAACTGCGACTGGTTGGAGGAGTTGGCGGCCCAGGTGTACCAGTTGCCGTTGAACTCCCATCCGACGCGCAGGATGGAGCTTGCCTCGTTATTGGCCACGAGGTTCTGGGCGATCGTGGTCCAGTAGGCGTTGTAGCCCCCGGCTGCGCCGTCGGCCAGCGAGGCCCCGGAGTTGGGCAGCATCGGGATGGAGAAGGTCATGGAGTAGCCCGAGCCGCTCCACTTGGCCGCCTCACCCGACGCGCTCGACTCCATGCTGGACCAGGAGGTGCCATCGAGGTAGTCCATGGCGTAGGCGGGCTGCTGACCCATGGCGCTCCCGAGCGAGCTCACGCCGCTCGTGTTCTCGTAGCCGATGTAGATGCCGAGCGGCGGCGGGTCTGACGCGCCCGACGAGTCGAAGAAGCCGAAGCCGGTGGTGAGCCCGGCACCGAGCCCGAGTGCCGGCACCAGCAAGGCGGCCAGCACGCGGCGGGAACGGTACGTACGGCGAGCGCGACGCGAGGCCTGCTGGGCATTCGAGTGCATAACTGTCCCTCCCCCTGCCATGGGCGGACCTACACCGTCCAGTGGCGAATGTCTGAGTGATGAACATGGGATGCACAATCGTCTTGCGGACGTTTCTGCAATGAGCGAGCAACTAACTGAGGAGTAACCGCGGCGGCGCCAGGTCGAGGTTCCCGGCGAGACACACACCGACTCCAGTAGGGCTGGAGGGGATCGAACCCTCGACCCAGGGATTATGAGTCCCCTGCTCTGACCACTGAGCTACAGCCCCAGAGGGGTTCTAGCCCACATGGGGCGAAGACACAGACATTTCACACTGCAGCAACCTCCGGGACGAATAGTCCCGGCACCATGCCGGCATGGAGGGCGACGGCGTCGGCGACATGCAGGGTCACGTCATCGTCTGCGGGCTGCAGGGCGTCGGACTGCGCGCCGTGGAGCAGTTCTCCCTGAGCGGCACCCCGGTCGTCGTGATCGACGACGACGCCGACCCCCGCTTCGCCCGGACCCTCGACGACTGGGGCGTCCCTCACATCCACCGC
>DATCEZ010000281.1:0-2691 GCA_036509775.1 Acidimicrobiales bacterium | reverse complement strand
GGCCCTGAAAGTGAAAGAACATCGGAACTTCGTTGTAGGTGTAGACGCCGGTGGCTACGACGACGTTGATCTCCGGGACCTGGTCCGCAATGGCGGCGACGCGCGGCATGTAACGGCCCAGCCCGATCACGGTGAGATCGACGAGCGTGTCGATCCCGTGGTTCTTGAGGTCGCGCAGCTTCGTCACGGCCCGGGCTTGTTCCGCCGCTTCGTCCCACTCGTCGGCCGTCTTCTCTATCTCCGGGCTCAACACGAAGATGTGCTCGTGCATCAGTGTGCGTCCGAGTCGATCTCCATCGACCGGACCTCGCACAGTGTTGACCTGGGCCATCGGCTCCCCTCGCCTGCTCGAGCGCCTGAAGGACGCCGGGCGATCGTAGCGGGGGTGCGTCGCGCTGAGCGGGGGAGCTGCGCTGAGCTGTCCGCCGAGTTGCCATCACCTTGCGGGAGCGCAAGTGCGGTCACTGAGGGTCACGCCGGCGCAAGAATGGCCCGATGAGCACGGACTGCGCATGACCCCGCCCGGACTTCTCATCCGACCCGCCGAAGAGTCCGAGCTCGGCCGTATCGTGGAGCTGCTCGTGCTCGGTGCGGTCCCCGGCGGACCGCCCAGCACGGAGGACCCCGACGATCTCGGTCCGTACCGGGCCGCTTGGCGCGACATCGTGGACGGCGGCAACGGCGGCAACGGCGGCAACGGCGGCGTCGTCTTGGTGGCGGTCCTCGCCGGCGAGGTGGTGGGGGTATGCCAGCTCATCGTGTTCCGCCACCTGCAGGCCCACGGCGGCCTGTGTGCCGAACTCGAATCGGTCCACGTGCACCCTGATCATCGGGGCACCGGGGTGGGCGGCGCGCTGCTGCGCGAGGCGATCGAGCGGGCCCGTGCCCTGGGGTGTTACCGGGTGCAGCTGACCTCCAACGCGGGGCGACCCGACGCCCACCGTTTCTACGAGCGGCTCGGCTTCGTGCCCTCTCACTTCGGCTTCAAACTCCTCCTCCAGTGAGCCGCCACCGGTCCGCTTGACCATGAGAAGTAATCGTGTAATCTCGTAATATGACTCAAGCGAGCAGTGACAGCGGAAGGGGCTCACAGCGGGGGAGGCGGCGTTCGGCCAGCCCACCGCCCTCGGGGCCCGAGCAGGAGCGCCTGATCGGGGCCTGGTTCGCCGGGCGGGTGCCCGGCACTTGGTTCGCCGAGAGCCCGACCATCGGCATCGACTCTGACGAGATCCAGGTGGTCGGGAAGCTCGCCCCGCCTCAGCTGCCCGACGGCGCGGGGGAGGACGAGGTGCGTGTGGCCGAGCAGGCCCGCATCAGCGGTTTCCGCGAGGAGACCCGCGGCGCCCGCATCCGCATCGCCGACGAGGCGCAGCCGGCGTTCCGCCGGGTGGTGTCCTGGGGGGCTGAGTGTGGGAACTCCCGTGTCCTCTTCACGACGGCGGGGGTGCCGGTCATGACCCGGCTCCGCATGGATGACCGCCAGGCCCTCGACACATTGATCGACGCCGGTGTCGCCCGCAGCCGCAGCGAGGCGCTCGCCTGGTGTGTCCGCCTGGTGGCCCAGCACGAGGCCGAGTGGATCCGTGAGCTGCGCGACGCCATGTCCGCCGTGGAGGAGGTCCGCAACAAGGGCCCGAAGAGCGGCGCCAGCAACGCCTGAGCGTGCGGGCGTGCCAGCATCTGGCATGGCACTTGCACACTTCCACCAGGTCCAGGCTGACCTGCGCGACTCGTATCACGCGCTGACGGAGGCCATCCCCGACGTCATGACCGGCTACGGCGCGCTCCATGACGCGGCCTTCGTCGAGGGGGCGCTCGACGTCGTGACCAAAGAGCTCATCGCGCTCTCCATCGCCATCACCCGAGAGTGCGACGGCTGCATCGCCGCCCACGGCCGGAATCTGGCGCGGCTCGGCGCCACGACCGAACAGGTGGCCGAAATGATCGGCGTGGCCATCAGCATGAACGGCGGCCCGGGGCTCGTGTGGGGACCCCGTGCCCTCGAAGCGTTCCTCGAATACCAGAAGAGCTAACGCCGGCGCCGAGCCCGTTCAGCGCGCCGAGGCAGCCGGCGTGAAGCGGCAGTCGAGGTGCTTGATGCCGTTGATGAAGGGCGACAGCAGACGGTCCGGCTCACCCACGGCCTCAATGTCGGGCAGCCGCTCGAACAGGTGGCGGAACATGACGTCGATCTCCTGGCGGGCCAGGTGAGCCCCCAGACAGAAGTGCGGGCCGGCGGCGCCGAACCCGATGTGCGGGTTGGGGTCGCGCCGGACGTCGAAGGTGAAGGGGTCGGCGAAGATGTCCTCGTCCCGGTTGGCCGAGTTGTAGAACATGATGACCTTGTCACCCTCGACCAGCTCGACCTCGCCGAGCACGGTGTCCTGCGCCACGGTGCGGCGCATCCAGATGACGGGGGAGCCCCAGCGCACAATCTCGTCCACGCCGGTGGCAGCAATGCCCGCCGGGTCGGCCTGCCACAGCGCTCGCTGCTCGGGGTAGGTGGTCATGGCGAGCAGCCCGTGGCTGATGGCGTTGCGGGTGGTCTCGTTGCCCGCCACCACCAGCAGAATGAAGAAGGCGGCCACTTCCGTGTCGGTCAGCGCCTCGCCGTCGACGTTCGTGTTGACGAGGGCTGAGGTCACGTCCTCGGTCGGGTGCTCCCGGCGGTAGGTGGCCAGATCCGTCATC
>DATCEZ010000280.1:0-10999 GCA_036509775.1 Acidimicrobiales bacterium | reverse complement strand
GCGGTGGCGCTCAGCGCGGCGCCACAACTCGGGCAGTGGTTGGCCTCGTCGCCGGCTTGGCTCTGACATTGCGGGCAGGTCTGCGCCATGGCGCTCCTCCATCGTTCAGGCGGCGGGAGGCCGCGTCCCCCTCGCCGCGTGTGCAATCACAGCCGTGTAGCGGTTCCTCAGTCTAAGGGGGTATGACCCCTCCGACGAGGGATCTTTTCCGGAGGGCGGCTCCACCTGCAGGGCGCCGGGGCTCCGGCTGCCCAGACGGGCTCAGTTGGTCGGCGCCCCGGTGGTCGTCGTGGGCACCGCCGTGGTCGTGGTCGGCACCCCGGTGGTCGTCGTGGTCGCCTCGGTGGTGGGCACCCCAGCGGTCGTGGGGGTCGCCCCGGTTGTCGTGGTCACCCCGGTGGTCGGCGCCCCGGTGGTCGGGGTCACCTGGTGGTGCTTGGGGCGGAGGAGCGTGACCTTGGCCACGGTGTGGCCCCCGACGGCAATGCACCTCGAGGTCGACGGGCAGGCCACCGCCGTCAGCGTGATCGGGGTGTAGGAAGTCGGCGAGCCGCGGAAGGTGGAGCCCGCATCGACGCTCTGGGCCACTGAGCCGACGCCCACCTCGGGCAGGCCGAACCAGAACGTCCCGACCATGGCGCACTGTTGGGCCGACGGGCAGGCCATTCCGTAGACATCCTCGACGGGCACCGGGCCGGCCGACTGCTCCCAGGTGTGGCCCCCATCCGTGCTGCGGAGGAGCTCTCCCTTGGCCGGCACCACGTCGCTCACCGTGGTCGCGGTCGTGCCGACGGCCAGGCAGACCGTGGCGGAGGGGCACGCCGTGCTCTGCAGGACGCCGATCCCCGACGGGACGGTGGCCAGCGCCCAGGTCTGCCCTCCGTCGGTGCTCACCGCCACGGCGCCTTGACCGTGGCTGTTGCTCGTCGGGACGTACCCGGCGTCGAGGCAGATCCCGCCGGCCACGCAGGTGAGGTCGTTCTCCGGCTGGAAGGTCGACGGCAGGTTGCCCTCCTGCTGCCAACTCTGACCGAAGTCGGCGCTGTGGGCGGCCCAGGTCGAGGTGCCATCGCTCACCACGGCCGTACAGTCGTTGGGGCTGGCGCAGGTCACGCTGAGCACGGCGAGCGCATTGGCGGGCGAGGCGACCGCCGTCCAGGTCGCGCCGGCGTCACTCGTCGTGATGACCACGCCGCTCCCCGGCAGCGATGCGCCATTGGAACCGACCGCCATGCACTCGGTTGCCGCAGGGCAGGACACCCCGCTCAGCTGTGGGGTGCTGCCGCCCGAGACCGCTTGGGCCTTCCATGTCGTGCCGCCGTTGGTGGTGGCGGCAATCACGGTGGCGCCGGTGGCCGGGGCGGGGTTGGGGCCCGCGATGCCCACGGCCCAGCAGCGCCGCACCGTGGCGCAGGACACCGCTCCCAGGTCGCCCGTGCCGCTCGGGGCCGGCTGGCCCACGGCCAGCGGGGTGCCCGTGGCCTGGCCCAGGACGCGCGCCACTTTGGGCGAACCCGGGTGTCCGGACAGCGCACAGCCCGACGCGGTGATGGCGAAGGCAACGAGAATCAGGAACAGGCCGGCACTGCGTCGCCGGACACGCCGCTGCTGAAACACGGGGCGTGGATGCACGGCTCCAGGAGAATAGCTGTGGTGGCCGCATTTACCCGTGCACCGTTCGCTACCCTCGCAGCGGTGGATTGGGTCGACCTGCTGATCATCGGGCTGATGGTGCTGGCTGCCGTCCATGGGCTCCGGCTGGGCGCCATCGTCCAGATCCTCACCTTCGGCGGATTCTTCCTCGGCTTCCTGCTCGGGACGATCGTCTGGGTGCCCCTGCTGAGCGGAGGGCGTGGCGACATCACGCGCTCCGTCCTGGTGGTGTGCCTGGTCCTGTTCACCGCCTGTCTCCTCGGGTACGCCGGCCGGGTCATCGGCACCTGGAGCAACGTCACGGTGCGCCGGCACCACCTGGGCCACGTCGACGCCGCGCTCGGGGTCGCGGTGGCGCTGGTCGCCGTCCTGCTCTCCGTCTGGGTGGTGGCGGCCGTCATCTCGTCTCCCAACAGCCGCTTCACGTCCCTCAGTGCCCCGGTGGCCCGCTCGGACATCCTGCATTCCATTGATGGGGTGCTGCCCCAGGCTCCCTCCATCTTCAACGACCTGCAGACCTTCCTGAACGATCAGGGGTTCCCCCAGGTCTTCTCGACGCTCACCCCGCCCTCGACACCGTCGGTCTCGACGCCGACCGACGCAGAGACGAAGGCCCTGGCCGATCCCGCGGTCTTCTCGACGGTCAAGGTCCTCGGCACCGCGTGCAACAGCGAACAGGAGGGATCGGGCTTCGTGGTGGGCCCGGGCCTGGTCGCCACCAACGCGCACGTCGTGGCGGGGGAGAGCAACGGCAGCACACAGGTGCTGCTCGGCAACAGCGCGTACAACGCGACCACGGTGCTGTTCGATCCCGACTTCGACCTGGCGGTGCTCCGGACCAACGCGCCGCTCGGCCCGGCGCTCAACATCAGCTCGGCGCTGGTCTCCCGGGGCACGCAGGCCGCGCTGCTGGGCTATCCCGAAAACAGAGGGCTCACTATCGGGGCCGCCGGTGTGACGGAGGAAGTGACCGCCATCGGCAAGGACATCTACAACAACGGCTCGGTCACCCGTGGCGTCTACGCCCTCGATGCCACAGTGCTGCCCGGTAACTCGGGCGGCCCGCTGCTCGGCCCCGGAGGCCAGGTCATCGGCGTTGTCTTCTCCCGGTCCACGGTGTATCCCAATGTGGGCTACGCCCTGACGTCACCAGGGGTCCTTCTCCGCGTCCAGCAGGCGGAGCGGAGGCATGCCGCCGTCGGCACCGGGCCCTGCATCTCGGGCTGAACCGGCAAGAATGAACCCATGAGCCAGCGCATCGAGGATTACGCCGTCATTGGGGATCTCCATTCGGCTGCCTTGGTGGGCCTCGATGGCTCCATCGACTGGCTGTGCCTGCCGCACTTCGATTCGGCGTCGTGTTTCGCGCGGTTGCTCGGCGGCGAGGATCACGGGTATTGGAAGATCGCGCCGGCGGGCGGTCCCTCGGCCATCCTGGCCACGCGGCGCTGGTACCGCCCGAACACGCTCGTCGTCGAGACGGAGTACGACACGGTCACCGGGACGGTGCGGGTGACCGACTGCATGCCGGTGCGCGCAGGGTATCCGCATCTGGTGCGTTCCGTCGAGGGCGTGAGCGGCACCGTCGACATGCGCATGGAGCTGGCGGTCCGCTACGACTACGGCGAGGTCGTCCCCTGGGTCACCTCGAGCGAGGGGCTGACGCGCCTGACCGCCGGCCCGGACTCCATTGCGCTCTGGCACCGGGTCGAGGCGGTGGGACAGGACATGCGCACGATCGCCGACTTCACGGTCACCGCGAACCAGCGCTTCCCCTTCACGCTGGTGTGGTACCCCTCGCACGAGGAGCCGCCTCCGCCGCTCGACAGCTACTACGCGGTGCACCTGACCGAGGCGTACTGGACCGAATGGGCCGCGCAGTGCTGTTACGAGGGGCCGTACAAGGACGCCGTGGTGCGGTCGCTCATCACGCTGAAGGCGCTGACGTACAACCCGACTGGTGGCATCGTGGCGGCGGCCACCACCTCGTTGCCCGAAGCTCTCGGGGGGAACCGCAACTGGGACTACCGCTTCTGCTGGCTGCGCGACGCCACCTTGACCCTCGAGTCACTGATGCGGGGCGGCTACCACGACGAGGCCCTGGCGTGGCGCAACTGGCTGTTGCGCGCCGTGGCCGGCGATGTCGCCAAGCTCCAGATCATGTACGGCCCCGGAGGCGAGCGCCGCCTCGATGAATGGGAGGCCGACTGGCTCCCCGGCTACGAGGGTTCGGCTCCGGTCCGCATCGGCAATGCCGCGTCGGGGCAGTACCAGCTCGACGTTTACGGCGAGGTCATGTCGGCCCTGTACTCCTCGGCCAAGGCTGAGGGGGTGCAGAGCCGAGCGGCCTGGGGCTTGCAGACACAGCTGGTCGAGTTCCTCGAGACGGGGTGGAAAGACCCTGACGACGGTATCTGGGAGGTGCGGGGACCGCGGCGCCACTTCACCCACTCCAAGGTCATGGCCTGGGTCGCGGTCGACCGGGCCGTGCGCACGCTGGAGGACTGGCCGGAGCTCGACGGGCCCGTCGACACGTGGCGCGCTCTGCGCGACGACATCTTCAACGAGGTGTGCGAGAAGGGCTTCAACAAGGAGGTGGGCTCCTTCACCCAGTACTACGGGTCGGACGAGCTCGACGCCAGCGTGCTCATGATCCCCCTCGTCGGCTTCTTGCCGCCCCACGACCCGCGCGTGGTGAGCACGGTGGAAGCGGTGCAGCGCGAACTCATGGACCATGGCTTCGTCTTGCGCTACCGCACGTCGGACAACGGCGCCGTGGACGGGCTCACCGGGCGGGAGGGCGCGTTCTTGGCCTGTTCCTTCTGGTTGGTCGACTGCCTCCACATGATCGGGCGCGAAGAGGAGGCCACGGACCTCTTCGAGCGCCTGCTCGCCTTGCGCAACGACCTGGGCCTGCTGGCCGAGGAGTACGACCCGATGGCGGGGCGGCTGGTCGGCAACTTTCCCCAGGCCTTCTCGCACGTGTCGCTGATCAACTCGGCCTTCCGCCTCAGCGGCCGGGACCCCCTGAGTCTCGGTGACGACGGCGCTCGCGTCGTGGTGGACAACACGTTGACGGACGAGACCATCGGCCGGGCGAAGCGACTCAGTCGTGCCACCGTGCGCCGGCGCCACGGGGCGGCGCGCTGAGGGCCATGGACGTCGACGCGCCATGAGCGGGACGCACGCGCACGGTGGCCGGGCGCATCGCCACGGCGACGCCGGCCTGCACGTGCACGATCCCGCCAGTGGCGACGCCATCCCCGCCGTGCCGCCACCGCGCCCCATTGCGGCGGGCGTCCTCGAAATCGACACCATGCTCGGCGGGTGGGAGCGGGTCACTGCCGGCTACCTGATTGAGGGGCCGGCCCCCGTGCTCATTGAGACCGGGAGTCAGTCGTCGGTGCCGGTGCTGCTCGCCGCGCTGGACCAGATCGGCCTTGGTCCGGCGGAGTTGGCCGGTATCGCCGTGACGCATATTCACCTCGACCACGCGGGCGGTGTGGGCGATGTCGCCCGTGCCTTTCCCAAGGCCTTGGTCTACGTGCACGAGAAGGGGGCTCGGCACCTGGCCGACCCCACGCGCCTCATCGACTCCGCCGCGCGGGTGTACGGACCCCTCCTCGATTCCCTCTACGGGCGCCTCGATCCCACCCCGCCCGAGCGCCTGCACGTGCTCGACGACGGGGAGGAGATAGCGGTCGGACCCGGACGCGTCCTGGTGGCGGTGGACTCGCCGGGACACGCCAAGCACCATGTGGGCCTGCACGACTCGTCGAGCGGCGTGCTCTTTGCCGGCGATGCGGTCGGGGTCAAGCTGCCTGACGGCGGGGTGCTCCGGCCCGCGACGCCGCCGCCCGACTTCGACCTGGACCAGGCTCTGTCCTCACTGGCCAAGTTCGCCGCCCGGCGCCCATCGGGCATCGCGCTGGCGCATTACGGCCTGCTCGAGCAGCCCGAGGAGCTGTTGGCGGAGGCGGACGAGACGCTGCGGCAGTGGGCCGAGACGGCTGAGAAGGCCTACCGCGAGGGGGCGGACATCGCCGCTGCACTCTCAGCGCGCTTCGATCCGCTCCTCGGTGACATCGACGCGGCGAACAGGGAGAAACTCGAGACCTTGAACGGCGTGCACTCCAATGCCGCCGGGTTCCGGCGCTGGCTCGAGGGCCGCGATGCCAGCTCCGCGACCTGAGTCACGGGACCCGATCGCCACTGCCTGAGCGAGACGCCTTGAGTGAGATGGCTTGAGCTGGGGCTGATCAGACGACCAGCTTGGCCCGCAGCTCCTCCTGGCGGATCTCGAAGTCATCGAGCGAAATCCGGCCCTCGGCCAGGTCCTCGTGCAGTGCGGCGAACTCCTCGAGCAGACGGGTCTGGTCCACGTCGTCGGCCGAAAGGGACGGCTCGGCCTCATCGCTGGCTGCCGCCTTGTCCTCCTTGCGCGAAATGCGGTCGTCCATCTTTGCCTTGGCCCGGTCCTTCTTGGCCTGGTCGCGCTGCAATTTTCCAAATGTCGATCGTGCGCGTGCCACGGTTCACTCCTTTCCGGCCGCCAGGGAGCGGCCAGGTGCTGCCGGCAAGGCGCCTGCCCTGCCGATGTTCCTTTCGCACCCGCCTGTGCGGTGGGCCTCTTCGGCCACGAGCGGAGGAGACGGGATCCGAACCCAGGGAACTCACCAGGCACAACAGCCTTCGAGGCCGTCGCCGTGGAGCTCCTTTTTCCTCCCAGAACTGCTACTTCTTGATTTCAGCGCCCCGGAAATCGGGGATCTCGCACCGGATTCGCACCCCAGGTCAGGGACTCAACCGGCCCCGGCAGTCTACCGGGCAGCGGAGCGGGTGGGATTTGAACCCACGGTGGCTTGCACCACACAACTTTTCGAGAGTTGCACCTTCGGCCGCTCGGACACCGCTCCGTCGGAGAGTCTACCGAAGCCCCTGTGAGGCCCCCATGCAGGGGCTGAGTGCCTGGACAGACACATCACCTCATGGTCCCTGGCACCGGCAGTGGTCGCAATGGTCACCGAGGTGCAGCAGACCTCGCGGCTGCACGAGTGGATGCTCCTCGACCTCCTCCGGGTGGGCCCAGGGCGACCGGCCCGGACCGACCGGCGCTCCCCGCCCTGCGGAGGCATGCCTTCTTGCTGATGATGATCACTATTATGACTGTTAGGGTCGATTCAACTCCTAATGGTCATATAAATGTATGCTCAATCTCTCAAGTGGTGGCCCGGGTCGAACCGATAGTCACTATTATGGTTGCAGGAGGTGAGTATGCGGAACGACAAGTTGGAGGAGCTGCTCGGCCGCCACGTCCGTCAGGCGAGAGTCCACGAGCAGCTGACCCAGGCCGAAGTGGCGACGCGGGCGAACGTCTCACTCGGCGCGCTCAGACACCTGGAGAGTGGATCGGGAGCGACGGTCTCCACCCTGGTCAAGGTCCTCCGCGCCCTCGGCCAGGAGGAGTGGCTCACCACCTTGGCGAGCGAGCCCGATCCCACTGTGTTCAACCCGCTCGATCTCCTCGCGGCCGCTGAGACCGAACAGGGGGCCCGGGCACGCCGCGTGCGGCGTCCGAGAACGGGCGCGCGGTGAGCTACGAGCCGGCCGAGGTCATCGAGGTCCTGGCCTGGGGCCACCGAGTCGGCGCCGTGGCCCTCAACCCGGCAACCGGCTGGTACTCCTTCGCGTACGCCAAAGAGTGGGTAGCGGGCGGTACCGAGTTGGCCCCGCTCCACATGGGACTGCGTGAGCAGCCCTACGAGTTTCCCCAGCTGCGACGCGAGACCTTCTACGGGCTCGCGCCCCTCCTCGCCGACTCGTTGCCCGACAAGTTCGGCAACGCGCTCGTCGATGCATGGATGGCCGATCAGGGCGTCGCAGCCGGCGACATCACGCCGCTCGACCGTCTCGCCTATGCGGCGGACCGCGCCATGGGGGCTCTCGAGTTCCGGCCGCCAGCGCGCGACACTCTGGAACAACCGCCGAGCGCGGTGCAGCTGGCCGACCTGGTGCTGGCGGCGCGTCGCACGGTACGCGGCGAATTCGCCAGCGACGAGACTGCCCACGCCGCCCTCCAACAGCTGATCCAGGTCGGAACCAGTGCAGGCGGAGCGCGCGCGAAGGCGGTCGTCGCCTTCAACCCGGAGAGCTTCCAGGTGCACTCGGCCTACGACGACCACCAAGAGGGCTTCGAGCAGTGGCTGATCAAGCTCGACGGGGTGAGCAGCACCGGTATGGACGGGCATGGGGATGAGCTCGGTGCGAGCGCGCAGTACGGGCGCGTTGAGTACGCCTACAGCGAAATGGCCAAGGCCGCCGGCATCGACATGATGCCTTGCCAGTTGCTCGCCGAGGGCCCGCGCCGCCATTTCATGACCAAGCGCTTCGACCGTGGGCCTCACGGTGAGCGGCTCCACATGCTTTCTCTGTGTGGGGTGGCCGACCTCGACTACAACCTGCGCGCCACCCACAGCTACGACCAGTACTTCCAAAGCGTCGTCGCGCTGGGACTCGAGCTCCATGAGCTCGCCGAGGCCTACCGCCGGATGGTCTTCAACGTCATGGCGGGGAACCACGACGACCACACCAAGAACTTCGCCTTCCTGCGCAGCGCCGATACTGGTTGGCGGCTCTCGCCTGCCTACGACATCACGCACGCGTACAACCCGACCAGCCAGTGGATCAGTCGTCACCTCATGTCGGTCAACGGCAAATTCGAAGGCATCGCAACCGAGGATCTTCACATCGTCGGGGATCGCAACAACGTGCCCGGGTATCGCCAGATCGTGCGTTCGGTCCGAGACGTCGTTGCGGAGTGGCGGAGCTTCGCGTCCGGTGCCGAGGTCGACGGCGAGACCACCAAGATCATCGCGGCGGACATCGAGCGCTTCACCCCGCGCTAGGTCACAAGGGCCACGAGTAGGGGCGGCGGCAAAGTCGAGGAACATCGCTCCCAGATCTCGCCGGCGTGCCGAGCGAGACCGTCCGGATGAGGCCGTTCAGGCAAGAGGGGGCGGAGTCGCGCCCTGATCCGTCCGTCTCTCGGCGAAGAACGACGTCAGGAGCTCGCGACACTCGGCTGCAGCCACACCACCGGTGACATTGACCTCGTGATTGAGTCGCGGATCGGCGCAGAGGTTGTAGAGCGTCCCGCATGCTCCCGCCCGCGGGTCGGTCGCCCCGAAGACGATCCGGCCGACCCTGGCCGCCACGAGTGCACCGGCGCACATGGGACAGGGCTCGAGGGTGACGACCAGCGTGACGTCGGAGAGTCGCCAGCCGCCCACGTGTGCGGCGGCATCGCGCAGGACCAGAATTTCGGCGTGCGCGGTCGGGTCGCCGGACCCTTCACGTTCGTTGTGGCGGGCTGCCACGACCATGCCGTCCACGATGGCGACCGCACCGACAGGCACCTCCCCGCTCTGCGCGGCCAGGCGCGCCTCGGACAGGGCGAGCTCCATGGCGTCCTCGTCGTGCAGCGGGGTGGTTGGATCAGGCTTCGGGTCGGCGTTCGTGATGCCTCAGTATGCGGGTCGGGCCGAGCCGCCGGGTAATCCGGTCGGACCCGCCGGGTGTTCAGCCGGTCCGGGCCACCAGCGCGTGCTCGAGCGTGCCGAGGTCCTTCTGCAGTTGGGTGACGCCGGTGCCGAACTGCACGAGGTAGGAGCCGAGGCGGAGTGGTGGCAGCCCGTCAATGGTGGCGAGGGACCGCACGTCCCGGGAGAGCAATGACCGCACCTTGGCCTCGGCGCCCAGTGCCGCGGTCGGCACCTTCGCTCCGGAAAGGACTGTCTGGTAGTGCTCCAGAGTGGACACATAGGGGTTGATCACGGCCGCCACCTTCACGGTTGTGGGGATCCCGTCGAGCGAATGGAGGGCCGCAAGCGTCGCGCTCGCGTGGGTATTCATCGCGTTAGTCGCTGTCTGGAGCCGGGACGTCTCGGGAGAGATGACCGCCGTCGTCGATGCTTTCCCTGCGGGCGGGTTGTCCGAATGATGAAGCAGGACCATGACGACCATCACGACGGCGAAGACGACGAACAGGCTGGCCAGCACCGACGTCGTCATGAAGGCGCGGCTTCGTCGGCTGTGGTGCTGGTGTTTCTCCTCGACGGAGTGCACGGGTCGGGGCGGACGCGTGGTCGAACTGGCGTGCTCGTACGGCGCGTCGGGCCACGGCACAGGAGTCGCTGCACGCTCCCAATTCGGGATCGGCGGCGGGACGGCTTCGTCTGCTGGCTCCGGCAGGACGGCCAACTTCGGCGTCACGATCGGCTCAGGCGCCCACACTGGATTCAGCGGCAGTGGCACGCCTGGCTGGGGTGATCGCGTTGTCGAGACCGACGTCTTGGCCGGGCGGCGGGCCGCCGCCGCGGGCCTGGCAGCTTCGGTTTCACGGGCCGGAGTGCTCGTGGCCTTGCGCCTCGTCCTCGTGGGGTCCGAGGCGTTGTCGTCGCTCAGCGGAGTGGTCGTGTCAGCGGTAGGGATGCCCCAGTATGGAGTCCGGCACACCCGTTGGAAAGTCCCCAGGCCAATCCCCCTGGAGAGCGTCAGGAGGCAGGAGTTCGGAGGTCCTGTTCGAGGGTGCTGAGGGTCGTCTGCAGCTGAGTGGCGTCGGTGTCGAACTGCACCAGGAACGCGCCGAGTTGGGCCGGCGGTAGCCCGTCGATGGTCTCGAGGAACTGCAGATCCTGCCGGATTCTCGCCACGGCGCTGGCCGCCGGAGGCTGGGCGGAGGCCGGCACCTTGGTTCCCGAAAGGAACGTCTCGTAGAGCTGCAGCGACGAGATGTACGGGTTGATCACCGTCTCGACGTTCGTCGCTGTGGGGAACGCCGACAGTGACGTGAGCCCCACGCTGGCGGCGGTCGTGGCGGAGTCGACGGCGTCGGTGGCCGCCTGGATCCTGGCCGCCCCCGAGGCGGCCGTCCCCGTGGAACCCGTTCCTGAAGCGCTGGTCCCTGCAGCCGCCTGTGAGGGCGTCGTGACGTGGGCCGGCGCTGCGGCCGTCGTTGTCGGGTGGTGCAGTGCGCGCACGGCCACGACCGCAGCGGCAGCGACGAGAAACAGGACCGCCAGGACCACGGTTGCCTTGAAGATCAGGCTTCGTTTTGGCCTTTCCGCATCGTTTTCTCGGGTGCCTGCTGTGCGGGAATTGGGCAAGGACTCGGCGGGATCGTCCACTTCCCAGGGCTGGGCCGGTGCCATCGCCCACGTTGCATTGTCATCGGTGGACGGCAGTAGCGCCGGTTCCTCTGCCCCGATCGCGGCGACTGTCGCGGCGGCCCCAGCGAACTGTGGCGCCTCGGGCTCCGCCGTCTGCGCCGACTCGAAGGCGACCGTGG
>DATCEZ010000279.1:0-5202 GCA_036509775.1 Acidimicrobiales bacterium | reverse complement strand
TCAGGCCCTTGCAGACGGCAATTTCGTGCGCCGGGGGAGCCTGAGGAGAGTGAGCGGGAGAGTAGAGTGGGGGTTCGTCGGCGTGTCGGCCCGGCGTTCGAAAGAGTCGCAAGCATGCCGGTGTGGTTCGTGAGCCGTACCGGCCCCACGAATGCCGGAGGGCGAGCACATTGGCTGAGATCGAGATCGGCATCTTCAAGTCAGGCCGGCAGGCCTACGGATTCGACGACATCGCCATCGTCCCGAGCCGGCGGACCCGGGACCCCGAGGACGTCGACGTGTCCTGGGAGATCGATGCCTACCGCTTCGAGCTGCCCCTGCTGGGCGCGGCGATGGACGGGGTCATCAGCCCGGCCACCGCCATCGAGCTGGGCAAGTTGGGTGGTCTGGGCGTCCTCAACCTCGAGGGTCTGTGGACCCGCTACGAGGACCCCACGTCCCTCTTCGACGAGATCCGTGAGCTCGACGACGACAAGGCCACCGCCCGTATGCAGCAGATGTACGGGGAGCCGATCATCCCCGAGCTGGTGACGGCCCGCATCAAGCAGATGAAGGAGGCGGGTATCACGACCGCCGCGTCGGTGACCCCCCAGAAAACCACGTCGCTGGCCCAGGCCTGCCTGGCCGCCGAGCTCGACATCCTGGTCATTCAGGGGACGGTGGTCTCGGCCGAGCACGTCTCGAAGACCTCGGAGCCCCTCAACCTCAAGCGCTTCATACGCGAGTTCGACATCCCCGTGATTGTGGGCGGGTGTGCCTCGTACCAGGCGGGACTGCACCTCATGCGCACCGGTGCGGTGGGCGTGCTGGTCGGTGTGGGCCCGGGCAACGCCTGCACGACCCGGGGCGTGCTCGGACTGGGCGTCCCCCAGGCCACGGCGATCGCCGATGTCGCCGGCGCCCGCATGCGCCACCTCGACGAGACGGGCGTCTACGTCCACGTCATTGCGGATGGGGGCATGTCCAAGGGCGGCGACGTCGCCAAGGCCATCGCCTGCGGTGCCGACGCCGTCATGCTGGGCTCGCCGCTGTCGTCGGCGGTCGAGGCGCCGGCCCGGGGCTTCCACTGGGGCATGGCGACCTTCCACCCGACCCTGCCCCGCGGCGCCCGCGTGCGCACGTCGGTGCGGGGCAGCCTGCGCGAGATCCTCTACGGGCCCGCCCACGAGAACGACGGCCGCATGAACTTGTTCGGCGCGCTCCGGACTGCGATGGCGACGTGCGGCTACGAGACGGTCAAGGAATTCCAGAAGGCCGAGGTCATGGTGGCCCCGTCGCTGCAGACCGAGGGGAAGTACTTCCAGCGGTCCCAGGGCGTCGGCATGGGCCACTGAGGCCGATGAGCACGAGTCGGTGACAACCGACACCGTCCTCGTCGTCGACTTCGGGGCGCAGTACGCCCGCCTGATCGCCCGCCGGGTGCGCGAGGCCCACGTCTATAGCGAAATCGTCGCGCCGACGATTTCGGTGGCGGAGATCAAGGCCCGCGCTCCCAAGGGGATCATTTTCAGCGGCGGGCCCAAGTCGGTGTACGAGTCACCCGCCCCGACCATCGACGCCGGTGTGTACGAGCTCGGCATCCCGATCCTCGGGCTCTGTTACGGCGCGCAGCTCATGGCGCTGCAGCTCGGCGGCACCGTGTCACGGACCGGGCAGGGCGAGTACGGGCGGACCGAGCTGACGCAGACGGGCGCCTCGCCGCTCAGCCCCGACTGGCCGGCGACGTCCAGTGTGTGGATGAGCCACGGCGATGCCATCACGGCGGTGCCGGAGGGTTTTACGGCGACTGCCACCAGCGCCGGCGCGCCGGTGGCGGCCATGCACGACCCCGAGCGTCGTCTGTTCGGGCTGCAGTTCCACCCTGAGGTCGTGCACACCGACCGGGGCAGCGAGGTCTTCGACCATTTCCTGATCGAGGTCTGCGGGTGCCTGCCGAGTTGGACCCACGTCTCCATCATTGAGCAGCAGGTGGCGGCGGTGCAGGCCCAGGTCGGTTCGGACCGCGTGCTGTGCGCGCTGAGCGGCGGCGTCGACTCGGCCGTGGCGGCGGCGCTGGTGCACAAGGCGATCGGGGACCAGCTCACCTGTGTCTTCGTCGACACGGGCCTGATGCGCTCGGGCGAGGCCGATCAGGTCGAGGACACCTTCCGGCGCCAGTTCAAGATGGACCTCGTGCACGTGAAAGCGGCCGACCGCTACTTCGCCGCGTTGGCGGGTGTCACCGACCCGGAGCGCAAGCGCAAGATCATCGGCGAGCTGTTCATCCGGATCTTCGAAGAGGTGGCGCGCGACCTCGGCGCCGGGGTGGGCGGAGCCGCGGCCGGCACGACGGGGACGGGCGAGGGCCCGCGCTTCTTGGTGCAGGGCACCCTGTACCCCGATGTCATTGAGTCGGGCAGTGACACCGCGGCCAACATCAAGTCGCACCACAACGTGGGCGGCCTGCCCGAGGACCTGGCCTTCGATCTGGTCGAGCCGCTGCGCCTGCTGTTCAAGGACGAGGTGCGCGCCGTGGGGGAGGAGCTCGGCCTGCCGCACGAGATCGTGTGGCGCCAGCCCTTCCCGGGACCCGGTCTCGGCGTGCGGATCATCGGCGAGGTGACGCCCGAACGGGCCGAGATCCTGCGCAACGCCGACGCGGTGGTGGTCGAGGAGATCCGCCGGGCCGGCCTCTACCGGGAGCTGTGGCAGAGCTTCGCCGTCCTCCCCGCCGTCCGCACCGTCGGCGTGATGGGTGACGGACGCACCTACGCCTACCCCGTCGTGATCCGCGCCGTCACCAGTGACGACGCCATGACGGCGGACTGGGCCCGGCTGCCCTACGACCTGGTCGAGAAGATCGCCTCCCGCATCATCAACGAAGTGGAGGGCGTGAACCGGGTGGCACTCGACGTGACGTCGAAGCCGCCCGGGACCATTGAGTGGGAGTGACCGTGACGCCGGGGAGCGGCGAGCACGCACGACTGTTCGACATCACTGACGAGGAAGTCGGCGCGCAGGCCGCTGCTGCCACCGAGGAGAACGAGGACCTGTCCGCCGATGACGTCGCGTTCGCCCGCGACGTCGCCGTGGCCGTCGAAGCGGCCGACGACGGCCGCCGCCGCCGCAGCCGCACCGCCACCTCGACCGGCGCCTTTGCCGGCCGGCCCGCCGAGCTGGTCGACGACCTCACCTTGCCCCAGCGCGCGGCGGTGGAGCACCGCGGCGGACCGCTCCTGATCATTGCGGGCGCGGGCTCGGGCAAGACGCGCGTCCTCACCCGCCGCATCGCCCACCTCATGGCCACGGGCGACGCGCCGCCGTGGGGCATCCTCGCCATCACCTTCACCAACAAGGCGGCCGGCGAGATGCGTTCCCGGGTGGCCGAGCTGGTGGGGCCGCCCGCCGAGAAGATGTGGGTCTCGACCTTCCACTCGGCCTGCCTGCGCATTTTGCGCACCAACGCCGACCGGCTGGGTTACCGCTCCGCCTTCACGGTGTACGACGACACCGACTCGCGCCGGCTCATTGAGATGATCACCGCCGAGCTCGGCTTCGACCAAAAGCGGCTGCCGTCGCGGGCGGTGCAGGGAGTCATCAGCCAGGCCAAGTCCGAGCTGGTCGACTTCGAGACCTTCCGGGAGGAAGCCCGCAACGGGCCGGACCCGTTCCGCAAGCGCATCGCCGAGATCTACGCGCTCTACCAGGGCCGCTTGTTGGGGGCCAACGCGCTCGACTTCGACGACCTGCTCATGTCGACAGCCAACCTGCTGCAGGCCTACGACGATGTACGGGCGTCGTACCAAGAGCGCTTCCGGCACGTCCTCGTCGACGAGTTCCAGGACACGAACCACGCGCAGAACGAGATCGTCAAGCTGCTGGGCGAGGCGCACGGAAACGTCTGCGTCGTCGGGGACTCCGACCAGTCGGTCTACCGCTGGCGCGGGGCGGACATCCGCAACATTCTGGAGTTCGAGCGGGCCTTCCCGAATGTCACGACCATCATGTTGGAGCAGAACTTCCGCTCCACCCAGACGATCCTCGATGCGGCGAACGCCGTGATCTCCAACAACGTCGGTCGCCAGCCCAAGGAGCTCTTCACCGTCGGGGACACCGGCGGCCCGGTCACGCGTTATAGGGCCGAGGACGAGCGCGACGAGGCGAATTGGGTCGCGAGCGAGATCCTGCGTATGCACGCGTCGAACGGCCTCGCGTGGGGCGACTTCGCCGTCTTCTACCGCACCAACGCGCAGAGCCTGCCGCTCGAACTCTCCATGAAGTTCAGCGGCATCCCGTACAAGGTCGTGGGCGGGGCCAAGTTCTACGACCGGCGCGAGATCAAGGACATCCTGGCCTTCGTGCGCGTGCTGGCCAATCCCGACGACGAGGTGTCGGCCCGGCGGATCGTCAACGTCCCCAAGCGCGGTATCGGTGACACGTCCGTCGCCCGGCTCGCCGCCTGGGCCAAGGTGGAGCACGTCTCCTTCAGCGAGGCCATCGACCGGGCCGAGGAGGCGGGCCTCAGCGGCAAGGCGCTGAAGGGGGCTGAGCAGCTCTCCAAGACGCTGGGCGAGCTGCGGCCGCTGGTGCAGACGGTCAACCCGGCCGACTTCGTGCAGCTGGTCGCCGACCGGACGGGCTACCTGGCCGAGCTGGTGGCGGAGCACAACCACGAGGCTGACGGACGCATAGAGAACCTGGCCGAGCTGGCCACGCAGGCGGCCGACTTCGACGACGTCCTCGGCTTCCTCGAGACGGTGGCGCTGGTGGCGGACTCCGACGAGCTCGACAGCGATGGCACCCGCGTCTCGCTGATGACGCTGCACACGGCCAAGGGCCTGGAATACCCGGCCGTGTTCGTGGTGGGCCTGGAGGAGGGGATCTTCCCGCATTTCCGATCACTCTCCGAGCCGAGCGAGCTCGAGGAGGAGCGCCGTCTCTTCTACGTGGGGATCACCCGGGCCCGCCAGCACCTCGCGATCTCCCACGCCTGGTCGCGCACCACCTGGGGCCGCACCCAGCCCGCCATGCCGAGCCGGTTCGTCACCGAGGTGCCGTCGCACCTGGTCGAGGACGTGGGCCTCGGCTCGCCCCGCCGGGGCTCGGGCTACGACACTCTGTCGGGAGAGGAGCACCTGTCCGGCGCCGTCTTCTCCCCGGCCGTGCCCCTGGCCACCACCGCCCGTTCCCGCGCCGGCGACGGCGGTCCGGGTGGCCCCGCCC
>DATCEZ010000278.1:0-3626 GCA_036509775.1 Acidimicrobiales bacterium | reverse complement strand
TCGTTGAGGAGCGTGGCCGTCAGCTTGCCGCCGGACGCACCCAGTGGGTGGCCGAGGGCGATGGCGCCGCCGTTCGGGTTGACGAGTTCCATGTTGGGGTGGTGCTCCTTCTCCCAGGCGAGCACGACCGAGGCGAAGGCTTCGTTGATCTCCACCGCGTCGATGTCGTCCATGGTGAGCTTCGCCCGCTCCAGCACCGTCGTCGTGGCGGGGATGGGGCCGGTCAGCATCGTGACGGGGTCCACGCCGGCCAGCGCGAAGGCGTGGAAGCGTGCCCGGGGCCGCAGGCCCAGTGCGTTCGCCTTCTCCTCGCTCATGATCAGCACGGCCGAGGCGCCGTCGGTGATCTGCGAGGAGTTCCCTGCCGTGACCTTGCCGTCCTCCTTGAAGGCGGGCTTCAGGTTGGCCAGCGACTCGACGCTGGAGTCGGGCCGGATGCCCTCGTCGGTGGAGAAGACTTCGTCGGTGTCCTTGCCCTCGTCGTCGTGGATGGCCACGGCCAAGATCTCGTTCTCGAAGCGTCCCTCGGCCGTGGCGCGCGCCGCCCGCTGGTGGCTGCGCACCGAGTAGGCGTCGAGCTCTTCGCGCGAAATGCCCCACTGATCGGCGATCATCTCGGCGCCGATGCCCTGGCCCTTCAGCTCGCTGTGGCCCTCGCTGTCGGTGTAGCGGGCCATCATGCGCGGTCCGAACGGGAAGCCGAAGTCGCGCACGACCGAGGAGCCAATAGGGGTGTGGGTCATGGACTCGACGCCGGCGGCGACCGCAATGTCATAGGCCCCGGCCATGACGCCCTGGGCGGCGAAGTGGATGGCTTGCTGCGAGGAGCCGCACTGGCGGTCGATGGTGGTGGCGGGGACCGACTCGGGCCAGCCCGCCGCCAGCACGGCGTTGCGGCCGATGTTGAGGGACTGCTCTGAGACCTGCATGACGCAGCCCATGATCACGTCGTCGATCAGGCCCGGATCGAGCTGGTTGCGCTCGGCCACCGCCCGGAGCGCTTCGGAGGCCAGGTCCACGGCGTGCCAGTTGCGGAGCTTTCCGTTGCGCTTGCCTCCGGGGGTCCGGACGGCGTCGACGATCACGGCGGTGGTCATGGTGTCTCCTCCCAATCCGGCGGCGGCGATCGGCGCCACGCCGGTTCAGATCGGAGAACATTCTACCCGGCACCATCTCGCGGCAGATCTGGCCCGGGCACCGATCCGCCCGACGCCCGTCTCGCCCGCCTGACGCCAGGCGCCCGGGCCGCTGGGCCGCCATTAGGGTCTGCGCCCAATGAGCGGCACGGGCAAAAACATGGACCGCTGGCTGGGCGACGGGGGCATGCCGATCATCGGGCTGGTGGGCGGTGCCTTTACCGCCTACGGGATCGACGGCGAGGACCTGGGCTGGGTGGCCGGGACCTTCACCCCGACCGACATCGCCTGCAACCCCCACGGGGTGACCCAGGCCGGCATCCACTCCCTCGTGCTCGATGCCTGCATGAACTTCGCCATCAACGCCGCCCTCCCAGGGAAGGCCCGCACCCGGGGCACGCTCGAGATGAAGACCGAGTGCATGAGGCCGGCCATGAAGGGGGACACCTTCACGCTGCGCGGCGAGGTGGCGCGCATGGCCAAGCAGGTGGCCTACGGCGAAGCCACGGTGCGCGACGCCGACGGCGTGTTAGTCAGCCGGGCCACGGGGACCTTTCTCCTGCATCGACCCGACCCCGCTCCCACCGCCTGACCCTTTCCGCGTGCCGGGCCCCGGGCCCGGGGTCTGCAGAATTTGTCGCGGCCCCGCTGCGGCCGGCCACGCGGTCTGCTTCTCCTGCCGGCTGGTGGCTCGACGACTGGGCCTGCCGTCCGCACCAGTTGTGCCGGCGCGTCTCTGCCCGCTGCCGAGCCCGCTCTACACGGTCCTGCTCGGCTACAAGGAGTCGCCGGTGGCCGAGGCCCGGCTGCGCTTCGGCGCCATTGTGCGGGCGCTCCTGCGCGCCTTCCTCCTCGGCGACGGTGGTCGGCTCGAGGGCGCAGTGGGCGGGCCGATCGATGTGGTGGCCCTGGTCCCGTCGACCCACCGGCCCGGGCCGGCGCCCCTCGCTCTTGTCGACGGCCTGGCGGACGACGTCGCCGGTGCCCTGCCCGCGGCGCGCTGGGCGTCGGCTCTTCTGCGACGGGCCGACCAACCAGCCGGCTGGCCGCCCGTCGCCCACATGCGGCCTGATGCGGGGGCTTTCATGGTGCCTCCACCGGACCGGGCCGCGCTCCGGGGCGCACGGGTCCTGCTGCTCGACGACACCTACGTCAGCGGGGCCCGGGCGCAGAGTGCCGCCGCCGCGCTGCAACGGGTCGGCGCCTGCGCGGTCATCGGCCCCCTCGGGCGCGTGTTGCGTCCCGACCGCGTCGCCCGGCATGCCGACTTCCTCCGGCAGCACGTCACCTGAGCGATCGCCGCCGCGCCCGGCGGGTTCAGCCCCCGGAGCCCTGCGTCGCCATGGTGGCGCCGAGCTGGTCGGCCAGCGCCACCGCCACGACGCACTGCTCGTGACTGATGGGGGTGGCGGGGGTCGGCGTCAGAATGAAGGGCAGGCTGGCGGCGGGCGTGGTGTCGATCCGCTCCGGCGACCGGGCGAGGTCGTGGACGCCTTGTGGCCGCCGGATCTCTCTGTGGTGGGCGTACCAGGCATTGCGACGCTCTCGTGCCCGTGCCCGTGCCTGTGCCTGGCCAGGGGCCAGCTCAGACCGGGGTGTCCACCGAATAGCGCACAGTGGTCAGCTCCTCGGACGCCTCCCAGAGGGCGGCCGCCGCCTCCACGTCCCGGGCCCGGCGCGAGGGTCGCGCCACCTTTGGTGGGCCGTAGAGCCCGAACAGGTGGGCCGGGCCGATGTACTGGCCCGGGCCGACCGATGACGAGGTGGCGGCGCACAGGACGGGCAGGGCACCACCCGCGGCGGATTGCCCGAGCGTGGACCCGGCCATCCGTGCCAGCTTCCGGCGCACGCGGCTGTTGCCGAGGGCGGCGCCGTTCCCGGCCAGATTGCTCCGCGTCCAGCCCGGATGGGCCGCCACGGCCAGCGTCGGCAGTCCGGCCGCCTGCAGGCGACGGGTGAGCTCGGCGGTGAAGAGCAGGTTGGCCAGCTTGGAGGTGCCGTAGGAGATCCACGTGCTGTGGAAGGCCGCGCCGGCGACGTCGTCCTGGCGCAGCCGTCCCATTCGGTGCAGGTGCGAGCTGACCGTGACGATGCGCGACCGCGCCGTGGTCACGATGCGGTCAAGGAGCAGCCCGGTCAGAGCGAAGTGGCCGAGGTGGTTCGTCGCCATCTGCAATTCGAAGCCGTCAGCCGTTTGGCGGTAGGGCGTGCCCATCACCCCGGCGTTGTTCACCAGAATGTCGAGGCGCGCGTGCTCTGACAGGACGCCGGCGGCGGCCTGGTGAACGGACACGAGGTCGGCCAGATCGAGGTGGAGGAGCTCAAGCGACGAGCGGTCGAGCTCGTTCTCCATTTTGTCGCGGGCACGGCGCGCCTTCTCGTCGTCGCGGCAGGCCAGGATCACGTGTGCCCCGTGCGCGGCCAACGCCCGCGCGGTCTCGTAGCCGATGCCGCTGTTGGCGCCGGTGACGAGGGCGACGCGGCCCCTGA
>DATCEZ010000277.1:0-8363 GCA_036509775.1 Acidimicrobiales bacterium | reverse complement strand
CCGCCACCGGAGTGTCGATGCCGTCGAGGCGGCCGGGCGCCGCCTGCAGATGTCCGACGACGGTTCCGCCCTCGTCGGCCACGAGCTCAATGAGCGCCAAGCCCTGTGTCGCCGACCAGGTGTTCCTGACGATGGTCAGCTCCTCCTTCGGGTCACGCGTCCCGCCGTAGCCGAACGCATCGTCCACGACGCGCAGGATGCCGGCCTCGTCGCCCGGCCTCGCCGCCCGGACCGATGGCGTCACCGCGGCTCCGGCCCCGGCGTCGTTGCCTGCTGCATGCGCAGAGCCTGCCATCGACGCAGCGACGGCGGCGGGTCCCCCGCCATGTGACACCCCTCTCGTAGGGTGCCGCCATGGCTCCGGCTCCCCGTTCGCGCGCCCGCAGCGAGGGGTTCATCTGCGCCACGTGCGAGGCGACCTCGCTGCGCTGGGCGGGACGCTGCCCCGCCTGCAGCGAGTGGAACACGCTGGGACCGGCTCCGGCCCGCTCCGCCAAGGCCCAGGCACGGCGCGCCGACGGCCCGCCCGCGTTGGCATTGGCCGACGTCTCGACCGACGGCACGCAGCCCCTCCCGACTGGGGTGAGCGAGCTCGACCGGGTCATGGGAGGCGGCGTCGTGGCCGGCTCGGTCACGCTGCTGTTCGGGCCGCCCGGCATCGGCAAGTCCACGCTGCTCTTCCAGGTCCTCTCGTCGTTGGCGGCCACGGGCCTCGACGTCATGCTGGCCTCGGCCGAGGAGTCGCTGGCCCAGGTCCGGGGCCGCGCCTCGCGCATCGGCCTGGTGCCGCGGAATCTTCTGGCCATTGAGGGCCCTGACGTCGAGGCGATCGAGGCCGCAGTCGAGCGTCACCGCCCGGCCCTGGTGGTGGTCGACTCGCTCCAGTCCGTCTCGGACCCCGAGTTGGGCCAGCCCGCCGGCAGCCTGGCCCAGGTGCGCACCTGCGTCGAGCGCCTGACCCGGATGGCCAAGTCGACGGGTGTCCCGCTCCTCCTGGTCGGGCACGTGACCAAGGACGGTGACCTGGCCGGCCCCCGTGCCGTGGAGCACTTGGTCGACACCGTGCTCTCCTTCGACGGCGACCGTCACCACGCCCTGCGCGTGCTGACGTCGGTCAAGCACCGTTTCGGGCCGGCCGGTGAGGTGGGCATCTTCGAAATGCGTGACGACGGCCTGCGCGCCGTGCCCGATCCCGGCCCGCTGTTGCTCGGCGACCGGATGGCCGGCGTCCCCGGCTCCGTGGTCGTGCCCGTCCTGCAGGGCCGCCGGCCGCTGCTGGTCGAGGTGCAGGCACTGCTCGGTCCCGGCGCCGGCGCCGGCGTTGGCAACGGCCCGCCCCGCCCCCAGACACTGGGCATCGACGCGGCCCGGGCCAATCTCCTCCTGGCTGTCCTGGCCTGCCGTACCGCGGTCGAGGTCCCGGCCTCGGCCCAGATGTTTGCCGCCGCTGTGGGCGGCATCACCGTCACCGAGCCGGCGGCCGACCTGGCCGTGGCGCTGGCCATGGCCTCGGTCATCACCGACACCGCCCTGCCGCCCGATGTGGTCGTGTTCGGCGAGCTGGGTCTGGCCGGCGAGGTGCGCACGGTCCCGGGCGCCGACCGCCGCCTGGTCGAGGCCCACCGGGCCGGGTTCACCCGGGCCTTGGTGCCCGCCTCCATGGCCGTCGCACCCGCCGCGGCGCCGGCGGGATTGGTGGTGCACGGGGTGCGCACGCTGGCCGAGGCGCTCAGCCTCGTCCAGTCCGAGGCAGGCGCGCGGGGCGCGCCGGGTACGATGCCGGTGTGGCCGACGGCGCCGGCGGCAGCCAGCCTCTGAACGACGCGCTGGCGATGATTGCGCCGGGGACCAAGCTCCGCGAGGGCCTCGACCGGATTCTGCAGGCGAAGCACGGCGCGCTGATCCTGGTGGGCGACGATCCCGCGGTCCTCTCGGTCTGCACCGGTGGCTTCCTGCTCGATGCGGAGTACACGCCCCAGCGCCTGTCCGAGCTGGCCAAGATGGACGGCGCCATCATCCTCGCCGCCGACGCCTCGCGCATCGCCCGGGCCAACGTGCACCTGGTGCCCAAGGCCACCATCGCCACCTCGGAGACCGGGACCCGCCACCGCACGGCCGAGCGGGTCGCCCGGTCGATCGACGTGCCGGTCATCGCCGTGTCCGAGGCCATGGCGACCATCGCCGTCTACCGCAACGACCGTAAGCACACGACGCAGTCCGCCGGCTGGCTCATCGACCGTTCGAGCCAGGCGCTCTCCACCCTGCAGCGCTTCCGCTCCCGCTACGACGATGCCCTCTCCACGCTGACCCGCCTCGAAATGGAGGATTCCGTCTCGGTGCGCGACGTGGTCGCCGTGCTGCAGCCCGGCGAAATGGTGCGCCGGATCGCCGAGGAGATTGAGGGCCACCTGGTCGAGCTGGGGTCCGACGGTCGCCTCATCCACCTCCAGACCGTGGAGCTGCGGTCGGGGGTGTCCGAGAGCCTGGCGCTGGTCCTGCGCGACTACGCCGACGACAAGGGGATCGCCCACCTGCGCTCGCTGTCCGCCGACGCGCTGATGGACCTGCCCAAGGTGGTGGCCGCCCTGCACCTGCCCGCCTCCGACGACCAGCTCGGGGTCGGCCTGGCACCGCACGGGTACCGCCTTCTGCACCGGCTGCCCCAGCAGCTTTCCGACACGATCATTGAGCGCCTTGTGGGCCGGTTCGGCTCCCTGCCCGAGATCCTCTCGGCCTCGGCCGCCGAGCTGGAGTCCATCGAGGGCATCGGTGCCGCGACCGCCCGCCACATCCGTGATGGCCTGGCCCGTCTGGTCGAGGCCAGCATCTTCGAGCGCTATGAATGACCGGCTCTGAATGAATGGCCGGGTGATCTGGTAAAATAGGTGGTCACCTTCGGACGGGTCTACCCCCGTCCCGGTCGCCTCCGCACAGCATCGCCGCAGTTCTGCGTGCCCGTGCGGGTGCAGCCGATCCACCCAAAAGGGAGCCCTGAGTCCTGTGTCCTTCAAGGTCGGAGACAAAGTCGTCTATCCCCACCACGGGGCCGCCGTCATAGAGAAGCGGGAGACCAAGGTCGCCTTCGGTGAGAAGCGCGAGTACCTGGTCCTGCGCCTCGCCTACGGCGATCTGATCCTCAACGTGCCCGCCGACAACACCGAGGGCGTCGGCCTGCGCGAGGTCATCAACGACGAAGAGGTCGAGGAGGTGTTCGCCGTGCTGCGCAAGAAGGAGGCGCGCATGCCGACGAACTGGTCCCGGCGCTACAAGAACCACTCCGAGAAGCTGCGCTCCGGCGACATCTACCAGGTGGCCGAAGTGGTGCGGAACCTCTCCATCCGGGACAAGGACAAGGGCCTGTCCGCCGGCGAGAAGCGCATGCTGCAGCGTGCGCGCCAGATCCTGGTGTCCGAGCTGACCTTCGCCCTCAACGTGGACGAGGAGACAGCCGAAGAGCGCCTGAACGAGGCCCTGACCTGATCGACGGGACCGGCCGCACCGTGTCCGTGGCGCCGGTGTGGTCCATCGTCGTGGCCGGGGGCTCCGGCCGCCGCTTCGGCCATTTGAAGCAGTTCTCCGACCTGGCCGGCCGCCCGGTGGTCGAATGGGCCGTTCAGGCCTGCCGGCCCTGTTCCGCCGGCGTGGTCCTGGTGTTGCCCGACCCTGCCACGCAGGGCGCGGAAGCCCTCGACCCGCACGGTGCCGACCTCGTCGTCCCCGGCGGGGGCACGCGGGCCGACTCGGTGCGCTGCGGGCTCACCGCAGTCCCCGACGACGCCGCAGTGATCCTGGTGCACGACGCGGCCCGGCCCCTGGCCTCGCCGGACCTTTTCGCCGCCGTCATTGCGGCGGTGACCGACGGGGGAGCGGACGGCGCCGTGCCGGGGGTCCCGCCGAGTGACACCATCAAGACCGTGGACGAATCCGGAAGGGTCACCGGCACCCTCGACCGCGCCAGCCTGGTCGCCGTTCAGACCCCGCAGGCCTTCCGGGCCGGCGTGCTGCGGCGGGCCCATGACGGGGCGCCCGTGACCGGCGCCACCGACGACGCCATGCTGGTCGAGTCGATGGGCGGCGCTGTGCACGTGGTCCCCGGCGAGCCGGGCAACCTCAAGATCACGAACCCCGACGACCTTGCGGCGGCAGAGCGGTTGCTGGCGGCGCGGCCCCGATGAGCATGCGCATCGGCCAGGGCATCGACGTCCACCGCTTCTCCGAGGACCCCCATCGGCCCTTGGTGCTGGGCGGCATTGCGATCGAGGGCGCCCGGGGCCTGGGCGGCCACAGCGACGCCGACGCGGTGTGCCACGCCCTGGCCGACGCGGTGCTGGGCGCCGTGGGGCTGGGCGACCTGGGCCGGCACTTCCCCGACACCGACCCCGTGTGGGAAGGCGCTGACAGCGTGGCCCTGCTGACCGAGGTGGTGGCCATGGCTGCCGGGCAAGGGTTCACCTGTGCCAACGCCGACTGCACGGTCGTCGCCGACGCTCCCCGCCTGGCCCCTCACACAGCGGCCATGGTGGAGCGCCTCAGCGCGGTGCTCGGCGCTCCGGTGTCGGTGAAGGCGACCCGGGCCGAGGGCCTCGGTGCCCTGGGGCGGGCCGAGGGCATCGCCTGCATGGCCGTCGTGCTGATGGAGTCGGCGTGAGCCCCCGCCCGCCGTCGCGTGGTGGACCGCGCCGGACCCCGAAGCGCGCCGAGCCCCGTCGCGGCGCCGTAGGCGGCGCACGCAGCGGCGCCGGCAGCGGTGGTGGCCGCGGGAGACAGGACCGAGGGGGCCAGGACGGCGGCGGTCAGCAGGGCGATCGGCGGCCCGGCCCACGCAGCGAGCTCGGCGGCGACCAGGTCGAGGGGCGGCGGGCCGTGCTCGAGCTGCTCACGGTCGGGCGCCGCACGGTGCGCCGCATCCTGCTGGCCGAGGACCAGGACCCCTCGCCGCAATTGGACCGCATTGAGGAACTGGCGGCGCGCATGCGGGTCCCGGTCGAGACCGTGCCGCGGGCCCGGCTCGACTCGCAGGCCCGGACGGAGTCGCCCCAGGGCGTGCTGGCCCTGGCCCGCCCCCTCGAACCGGTGGCGCTCGAGGACCTGGCTGCGCCCGACCGCCGGGGCAACGCGCCGTTCCTGTTGGTGGCGGCCGGCATCACCGATCCGCGCAACCTGGGCGCGCTCCTGCGCAGCGCCGAGTGCGCCGGGGTCACCGGCGTCGTGCTGCCGCGCCACCGCTCGGCCCGGTTGTCGCCCACGGTGACCAAGACTGCGGCCGGCGCCATTGAGCACCTGCCTTTCGCCGTGGTCGGCGGTGTCCCCTCCGCCCTCAGCGAGCTGCGCGACCTCGGCGTGTGGTCGATCGGCCTGGCGGGCGAGGCGGATCAGTCGCTCTACGACCTGCCGCTCGGCGAGGGACCGGTCGCGCTCGTGGTGGGCAGCGAGGAGAAGGGGCTGGCGCCGTTGGTGCGCCGGCGCTGCGATGCGGTGGCCTCCATACCGCAGCACGGCACGCTGCCCTCGCTCAACGTCGGCGTGGCCGGCGCGGTCGCCTGCTTCGAGGTGGCCCGCCAGCGCGCCACCGCCACGCGCCGCTAGGCCGCGGCCACCACCTCGGAGGTGCAGAAGGCGCACCGCCGCGCCGCGACGGGAATGTCGCTCAGGCACTCCGGGCACTCTCGCGTCTCGGGCTTGGGCTCCTCGCTGGGCAAGACGTTGAGCCGGCGCATCAGCGCGGTCAGCGGCACGACGACGGCGAAAAAGACCACCGTGGCCACAATGAGGAACGAGAGCAGCGCGTTGAGGAACGACCCGTACTTGAACTGCGAGTGATTGACGGTGAAGGTCAAGCCGGAGAAGCTGGGCTTGCCGAAGATGGCGGCGATGAGCGGGGTGATGAGGTCGGCCACGAACGCCGTGATCATTGCCGTGAAGGCCACGCCGACCACGACCGCCACGGCCAGGTCGACGACGTTGCCCCGCAAGACGAACTTCTTGAAGTCAGTGAGCATGGAGTCCTCCCTCTGTGCAACCGGTTGACGCACCCGATGCTGCCTGATCTGTACCCGTTCGCGCTCCATCCACCACGCCGACGCGCTGTGAGGGGCCTGGGACCGGGGTCCGTGACTGGGAGCCCGAGGCAGGAATCGAACCCGCGACATCTTCATTACAAGTGAAGTGCTCTACCAACTGAGCTACTCGGGCGAAGGGCCCATTCTAGGTCGCCTCCCATCGCTCGGCCTCGATGCGGGCCCTCTCCTCGACCCGTTCAGTGTCGGTGTGGGACGCCGGGATGGCGGCCACCCGCTCCGTCCGGTTTGGCTGGCGGCCCAGCGCCTTGCCGGTGACCGGGTCGGCGCACATCCCGAGCAGGTTGAACAGGCGCTGCTCGGTGACCTGCGAACCCGGCTCGACCCCGCGGCCGTCGTCGAGGCCGCCCAGGCCGGCGCCCAAGAACACGCCCGGAGGCGTCCCGGACTTGGCGTAGTAGCGGGTCAGGTTTGAAGATGCTCCAACCGCCCCGTCACCGACCGCGACCGACTCCATCAAGTACCGGTAGCCGGACCCCAAGGTCATGCTGCGTAGCGAGATCACGTCGTGATTCAGACCTTCGGCCAGTCCTCGGAACGGACTTCGCCCCGCAGCTCTGAGCGGGACGGGCAACCACAATTGGCCCCTATTGGCGAGTCAGGGGATCATTCCCGCAGCGCATCGGCACATTGTCTCCTTTGCTGCAATAGAGCTCCTTTCCACCTCGAATGCCACACGTGTGAAGCAAACTGATGTGGCTGATGGGCGGCCGAGCTGGTAGTGGTTTGGCTTGGGAGGAACGAGGTGAATGTGGGTAACCTTCAATGAGCCGCATCTCCGCCAGCGAGGTACAGCAGCGTCGCCTTGACCCGACGATTTACGTCGCGCTCTTCGAATAGGCCCAGTTTGGAGAAGATCACGCCGATGTGCTTCTCGACCGCTCGCTCTGACAGGAAGAGGTCACGCGCGGCCGCCGCGTTGCTCCTGCCCTGGGCGATCTGCTCTAGTACGTCGTGCTCTCGGGTGGTGAGCTGGGCGAGTTGTGAGTCCTGGTTGGATTGACGGGCGTGGATGAGCACGTCGACGACCTTGGGGTCAATCACCGAACCGCCGCTAGCCACGGCGGTTACGGCCCTCACCAGCTCGCCGCCGTCGAAGAGACGCTCCTTGAGCAGGTAGGCACGGCCTTCGGCTCCATCCTCGAGCAGAGCCAGGGCGTATTCCGGCTCAGCGTATTGGCTCAGTACGACCACGCCCACCTGGGGTCGCTCGACGCGTAGCTGAGCCGCCAACCTGAGTCCCTCGTCACGCCCACCTGGCGGCATGCGTATGTCGGTGATGACGACATCGGGTTCCAGCGTGCGAATTCCTGCCTGGACGCCGGGCAGGTCTTCGAACACACCCGCCAGTTCGATGCCTTCAGCGCCCGACAGAAGGCCGCGAACGCCCTCTCGCACTAAGAGGTTGTCCTCGGCGATGACCGTTCGAATCGGCACCCACGGAGAGTAACGATTCAACCCCCGAGTTGTGGGGTTGTAATTGGTCCGGCGGTGAACCGGCAGCTCGGGGGCTATCTCTCATCGGTAAATGGCCCCGGATAGTGGTTCCTCCTCCCGGCTTGGAGTTGATGGTAAGGGTCCCGCTTTCGGCCGCGATTCGGTCGGTCATGCTGGCCAGCCCCATGCCTGCCTGCCGAGCGCGGTCGCAGTCGAACCCCTCGCCGTCATCGGAGACCGAGAACGTCAACCCGCCGCCCTCCTGGGTCAGTCTGATCTCGACCCGGTGCGCGTGGGAGTGCTTCTGTGCGTTTTGCAGCGCCTCGAGGACACAGAAGTACACGGCAGCTTCCACTTCGGCCGGGTAGCGCGGAATCTTCTTGGCTTCGATGGTTACGTCGAGGCCGACTCGCCGGGAGTGGGCTTGCAGGGCGTCGCCCAGACCTCGGTCGGCCAAGAGCGGTGGGTAGACACCGTGTGCCAGCTCGCGGACGGAGTCGAGGGCTTGTTGCGCTTGCAGCCGGAGGTCGGCGACAGCCGTGGTCGCGTCCGCCGAAGCGGCGAGGAGGTCTTTCTCTACCTTGGCGAGCTGGAAGGCCAGGGCGACGATGTGCTGTTGGGCGCCGTCGTGTAGATCCCGTTCGATCCGGCGTCGCGCTTCGTCCTCGGCATGGATGATGCGCCGTCGCGACGCCTGCAGATCGGCAATGGTCCGTTGGAGGTCGGCGGTGAGGGCCGCGTTCTTGAGGAAGAGTCCTGCCTGTCCGGCCAGGTGGGCGAGCAGCCTCATCTCGACCGGTTTGATGGACTCGGCCGGCCGCATACAAACACTCAGCGCCCCGAGCAGCT
>DATCEZ010000276.1:0-7853 GCA_036509775.1 Acidimicrobiales bacterium | reverse complement strand
GTGCTAACTAATAGCGCGGTCTCGGGGTGTGGGTGGGTCGTCGGATGCGCCGAGTCATCTGCTACTCCCGTGTGAACTGCACTTCCGCCGGGCTCAGCGCCCGGCTGGCGCCTTCAGACCCAGGCGCCGTTGCTCAATGATGAGGCAGCGATCCTCGACGTAGAGCAATCCGGCGTCCTCGGCGATTGACCTTGCAACGTCGGAGGTGATGCCGAGCTGCAGCCAGAGGGCCGTCGCCCCGCCGGCCACGGCCTGGCGGGCGACCTCGGCTGCCTCCGATGAAGGTCGAAACACGTCGACCAGACCGATCTGCTCGGGGACGTCCGCCAGACGGCGGTAGACGGGTTCGTCGAAGATCGTCGTGGCGTGGGGATTGACCGGAATGATCCGCCAGCCGTGTCGCTGCATGTGGAGCGGAACGGAGTGGGCCGCCTTGGCCGGCGCGGCGCTGGCGCCGACCACCGTGATGGTGTCGTACGTCGTCAGGATCTGTTCGACGATGTCGTCGGTGTCGGTCACGATTTGCACGGTAGTGGTGCGCGCGACGGTCGTCTCGTCAGGACGGCGCGGTCGTGGCGACCTTTCCTCGCGGTTTGGAGCGTCAGAGTGAGCGGAGAAAGTTCGTCAGCAACTCGTTGAGCTCGTCGGGGCGTTCCTGCTGGATGGAGTGACCGCAACCGGGGAGGATGTGACTGCCGCGGAGGTGCGGCAAGGTCTCGGGGTAGCGGGCGATGGCTCCGGCGCCCCAGATGGTCGGCCCGTCCCTTTCGCCGCCGACGAAGAGCGCCGGCACGGTGATCGGCGCCCCCCGCCACGCCGCGAGGTCCACCCAGTCCCGATCCACGTTGCGGTAGCGGTTGAGCGGGCCCCGGAACCCGGATCGCTCGAATTCCCCGGTATAGAACGCCAGATCGTCCTCCGTGAGCCAGTCAGGCAGCACCTCGGGGAAGACGAAGCGGTCCCGCATCATTTTGCCGGGCGGGATGGTGCCCATGGTCCCGCCGTCGGCAGGCGGGCCGCTGTCACCGGAGGCGGTGAAGTAGAAGCCGAGCAGCCACGAACGCACGTCCAGCTCTATTTCGGCCTCGGCCCGGCCAGGTTCCTGGAAGTAGTTGATGTAGAACTCCTCGCCTGTCGCGGCGGCCATGGCGGCGAAGCTCTCGGTCGGCCGGCGGCGACCCGGCGGGCTGTAGGCGACGCTCAAGAGGGCGACGGCGCTGAACACGTCCGGACGCAACTGGGCCGAGTGGGCGGCGATGGGCGAGCCCCAGTCGTGGCCCACGACGACCGCCGTCTCCTCGCCGAGCGCCTCCACGACGCCCACGTTGTCGGCGACGTGCTGCACCATGCCGTACGCGTCAATGTCCAGTGGCTTCGTGGAACGGCCGTACCCGCGCACGTCGATGGCGACGGCTCGGAAGCCGGCCTCGGCGATCGCCGGCAGCTGGTGGCGCCACGAGTACCACGATTCCGGGAAGCCGTGCACGAGCAGGACGATGGGCCCTTCCCCCTCCTCGACGAGGTGGATACGGGACCCGTACGCGTCGACGGTGCGATGCCTCATGATGCGCAGCGTAATTCTGCGCCTCGGGGTGGCGCCCGGTCTGGTGACCCCGGCGGATCCGTGACCCGCCCGTTACGCTGCACCGAGGTGAGTCCAAAGGGGAGCCAAGGCCTGTTGATGCTCGAGACCGTGGGCGCCCGGTGCGTGGTTGGCGGGATCCTGGGTGTCATCGCCGGCTTCGTCGCTACCGTGTGGGTCGGGTGGCAGGCGGCCGTCCTCGTCGGGTGGGATGTGGCCGCACTGTGCTTTTTGGTGTGGACATGGCTGCGGGTCGGCCCGATGGATGCCGCGGCAACCAAGCGCCATGCGAACATTGAGGATCGCAGCCGGTCCGTTGCCGAGGCAATCGTCCTCACCGCCGGCATCGCCCTCCTGGCCGCCGTGGGGCTGGTGCTGTTGCGGGCGGGCCAGTCGCACGGAGGGACGAAGGCCTACCTCATCACGATCGGCGTCATCAGCGTCGGCCTCTCCTGGGCCGTCGTCCACACAGTCTTCATGCTGCGCTACACCAGATCCCACTACCAGTCGTCGGCTGGCGCGGTCGACTTCAACGAGAAGGATGCGCCGGCCTACCTCGACTTCGCATATCTCTCCTTCACCATCGGCATGACCTTCCAGGTGTCCGACACGAACCTGACGACCAAGGCCATTCGTCGCATTGCCCTGCGGCACGCCCTGATGTCGTACCTGTTCGGCGCCGTGATTGTGGCGCTCGCGATCAATGTTGTGGCCAGTCTTCTGAGTTGATGACCGACACGCTGAGCCTGGAGGAGGCCCGACGGGTCGCACTCAACGCCCAGGGCCTGCGTGGCGCCCGGGTGTCCAAGGGTGGCGTGGCGGCCATGCTGCGGCGGCTCGGCGCGGTGCAGCTCGACACCATTTCAGTCCTGGCCCGCTCGCATGAGCTCGTGGCGTACGCACGATTGGGCGCCGTCGGCCGTACCCGGGTGGAGCAGGCTTACTGGGGACCGAAGAGCGAGACGTTCGAATACTGGTCCCACGCCGCCTGCGTCCTGCCCCTCGAGGATTGGCCCGCCTACGGGTTCAGGCGCCGGCAATTCCTGGCCAAGGGCCGGCGCTGGCACCTGCTGGAGGAGAAGGACAAGTCGTGTCGCGAGGTGCTGGCACGCCTGCGCGGCGAAGGGCCGTTGACGGCCAACCAACTCGGTGGGGCCAAGAAGGGCGGACCGTGGTGGGACTGGTCCGAGGTCAAGATCGCCGCCGAATGGCTGCTCGACATCGGCGAGCTGGTCTGCCGTGAGCGGCGCGGCTTCGCCCGCGTGTACGACCTGGCCGAGCGCGCCATTCCGGCTCCGCTGCTGGCGCAGGACTGGAGCGACGAGGAGTGCGCCGTGCAGCTGGTGACGGCGGCGGGCAGTGCGCTCGGTGTGGCGCTGCCGGCCGATCTGGCCAAGTACCACGGCCTGTCCCAGGCCCTGGTGCGCCGGGTGCTGGACTCGTCCGGGCTGACGAAGGTCTCGGTGGCAGGGTGGGCGCAGCCCGCCTACGCCGATCCCGGCGCTCTGAGCGCGGTGGGCACCCGGCTGCGGGGCCGGACTGCGTTGCTGTCCCCGTTCGACTCCCTCATCTGGTTCCGGGAGCGCCTGGAGCGCCTGTTCGACGTGCGGCACCGGCTCGAGGCGTACACGCCGAAGGAGAAGCGCATCTACGGCTACTTCGCCATGCCGGTGCTCGACGGGACCCGCATTGTGGGCCTGGTCGACCCGGGCCGGCGGGGTGAGGTGCTGGTGGCCAAGCAGGTGACGCTGCTGCGCCACGACGCCACCGGGCCGGTGGCGCGGGCGATCGCCGAGGCGGCGTCGTGGGTCGGTTGCACCGAGTGCGAGGTGGAGCGGGTGGAGCCGGCGTCGGCCCGGGTGGCGGTGCGGGCCGCGGTGGCGTCGGCGCTGGCCGGCTGACGCTCTCAGGCGGCAGCGCGCTCGGCAATCCGCTCGAACGCCTTGACGTCGCCCGAGTAGGGCCCGGTCTGAGCGGGGTGGTGGAGCACGAACTGGTCGAAGCCGAGCTCGGCGCAGGGGCCGACGAGCTCGTCGAACTGGTCGAGCGAGGTGATGACCGGTTCGGTCGGTGTCCACAAAAGGGTCCTGCCGATGCTCGACGGCTCCCGGCCAACGGCGCGGCAGGCTTGGTCGAGGAGGGGGAGCTGGCGCGTGATCGCCTCGAAGACATCCTCGGGCGTGCCATGCCCGCGTCCGGTGGGGCCGACGGTGACCCAGTTCGCTCCGTAGAGAGCGGCGAGCCGCAGTCCCTTGGGCCCCCCGGCGGCGATGGTGAGTGGCAGGGGTTGCTGCACGGCCCCGGGTGTGCTGGGCGCCTCGACGGCGGTGTAGTGGCTGGTCTCGAGCGACGTCCGGGCGCTGGGCCCGCCGTCCACGATCGGTTGCAGCACCTGCAGGAACTCCTCGAAGCGGGCGAGGCGTTCCGCCCGTGTCCACGGTTCGTGCCCCAGAGCGGTGGCGTCCGGGCCTTCGGAACCGGGGCCAAGGCCCAGGTCGAGGCGGCCGTTGCTCACGTCACTCAGCGCGAGGGCGTCGCGAGCGAGCGTGACGGGATGGCGGAAGTTCGGAGTGGCGACCAGGGTGCCCAGCCGGACGCGCTCGGTGACGGCAGCCGCGGCGGCGAGCACGGGGACAGCCGCGTGCCACGGCCCGTCGGGCATGCCGCCCCAGCGGATGTGGTCGTAGGTCCACGCCGTGTGGAATCCGGCGCGGTCGGCCCATTCCCACTGCTGCCGGGCGTCGGCCCAGCGGTCCGACGGAAGGATGACAAGGCCGACCTGCACCAGCCTCAACCTAGTTGGGACGGTTACGTTGGCGCCTGTGTCGAACGAGAAGGAATCGAAGCGCTGGAACGACGACCAGTGGGTGGCCGCCTGGCCCAAGCGGGAGCGGCTCACCGAGGCCCTGACGCCGCACCTGCTGCGTGCGGCGGCTGCGCAGCCGGGCCAACGGGTCTGCGACATCGGATCTGGGGGAGGCGCGCAGACGATCGCCCTGTCCGAGGCGGCGGGCCCGGCGGGGCAGGTGGTCGGGTTCGACATTTCGGGTCCGCTGGTGAAGCTGGCGCGGGAGCGGGCCGCTCAGGCCGGCGCCACCAACGTGGACTTCGTCGTGGCGGATGTCCAGACCGAGGGCCTCGGTCCGGAGCCCTTCGACCTGGCCGCCAGCCAGCTCGGGGTGATGTTCTTCGACGAGCCCCTGGCGGCGTTCGGCGCCATCCGCGCCGGGCTCCGTGCGGGCGGGCGCCTCGTCTTCGCCTGCTGGCAGGGCGTGGAGCAGAACCCGTGGCACACCGGTACGGCGCTGCGCCCGTTCGTCCCGCCACCGAAGCTGCCCGCGCCGGGCAAGAGCCCCGTGGGCCCGTTCAGCCTCGGGGACGACGAGTACGTGCGCGACACGCTCGGTGGCGCCGGGTTCGGCGACGTCGAGAGCACGGAGGTCGAGCTCACCGTGCGGGCGCCGGCCAGCGCCGTGGTCGATCGCTCGCTCTTCGGGTTCATGGGCGTGCCTCCTGAGCGGATGGAGGAGGCCGGGGCGGCGATCGACCGGCACCTTGCCCGTTTCGCCGTAGCGGACGGGGTGTACGAGTACCCGCTGGCCTTCCGGGTCTACCAGGCCGTCAACGGCTGATGGCGGGCGCCGGGGTCGGGGGCGGGGTCGGGGTCGGGGGCGGGGTACAGCGGCACCCCGCTGCCCAAGAAGCTGGGGATCGTCGACGGCTCGACGGTGGCGCTGATGGGTGCGCCGGCCGGCCTGCTCGACGACCTGCCGGCCGGCGTGACCGTGAAGCGCCAAGCGCGCGGCCAGGCGGACGTCGTGGTGGCCTTCTTCACCGAGCAACGGGACTTCGAGCGCCGCATCGACGCACTGGGCCGCATGATCTTCCCGGCGGGCGGCCTCTGGGTGGCGTGGCCGAAGAAGGCCACGGGCGTCGCCACGACCATGAACGAGAACGTCTTGCGCGCGGTGGCGCTCCCGCTGGGGCTGGTCGACAACAAGGTGTGCGCCATCGACGAGACGTGGTCGGGCCTCCGTGTGGTCTGGCGCCGGGAGCGGCGCTGACGCGTCCGGAGCGTTTAGCGCCGGAAGTGAGCTATTTCGGGCGGGGGATCTGGAAGAAGCAGGTGCCCCGGACGAGCATGGTGCCTTCCTCGTTCACGATCCGTGCGTCCACGATCGCCATCGCCCGGCCTCGCCGGACGATCTCGCTGAGGACGGTGTAGTCCCCGCCGACCGGGACGGGGTGCAGGTATTCGACGTTGAGAGAGACCGTCGGCGCGGACGGGGTGTCGATGGCGGGCATCAGAGCCGCCCCGCAGGACTCATCGATCACCGTGGCGATGATCCCTCCGTGCACGCTTCCGAACGGGTTTGCCATGTCCGGCGTCGGAGTCCAGGACATCTCCGCCTTGCCGTCCTTCGACGAGAGGAACTCCCAATGACCTGGACTGTCTCCATACGGCGCTGGCATTTCGGGGTTCTCGCTCCTTGGTCGTGCAGTGGTCGAGGGCTGACGGCGTGCATACTGCCCGCTCGGCACCGGGAACGCCCATTCGAGATTGTCCGTTCGGGTCACCTCGTCGCGCGAGAGTGAAGGTTCATGGCGACGGGACAGAGCGACGGATCCGCTGACCGCGATGCGTCGGCGGAGCGCTTCGACCGGGAGTTCTGGGACGGACGGTGGTCCGAGGTCCTGCGGGAACACGCGGCGCAGATTGCTGAGAGCCCCCCGAACGCCTACCTGACGGCGACAGCCGGCGATCTCGCTCCGGGGCGAGCGCTCGACGCCGGCTGTGGGAACGGGACGGAGGCCCTCTGGTTGGCGGCGCAGGGATGGCACGTCACCGCGGTCGACTTTTCTGTCACGGCGCTGCGTCACGGCCGATCGGTTGCTGCGCGCCTGGGCCTGACGTCGCCCAACGCATTGCGTGGGTGGAGGGCGACCTCGGGACGTGGATCCCTGAAGCTGGTCAGTACGACCTCGTCGTCAGTCTCTTTGTGCACGTGCCGGGTTCCGTGGTGGAAATGGTGACGCGCTTGGCGGACGGGGTCGCGCCCGGCGGGACGATGCTTCTCGTGGGACACCTGCCGATCGACCCGGTGACCGGCGCCGAGACGCCGGCGGCCGGCCAGGTGCAGGTGACCGTGGAGGACGCGGTCGCCGTTCTCGACGCTCCGCAGTGGGAGCTGTTGATCGTCGAGGATCGCGAGAGGGCCGTCGTCGGATCTGGTTTCGACGCGGTGATCTGCGCGCATCGTCGCACCTGAGCATTCTCTGCACGGAAACGGAAAGAGGGAAACGCGTCAGCGAGCGTTGTCGTCGCCCCCATGCGGGGCTGAATTGCGGATTTTCTGGCTGAATGACGCCTGTGAGCCACGGGCGTTGTTTCGTGCACCGATTCCGCGGGTATAGCGATTGCAGCAGGTTGGGAAAGGAGCCCGAATGATCGGAGCTGGAGGACTTGTTGTCAGTGTCATCGCATTTGGAGTGGGGGCCATTCTGGACTGGGCCGTCACTGAGCCTTACCAACATGGCTTCAACATCAACAAAGTGGGTTGGATATTGATGATCGTCGGCGTCATCGGCGCCGTGCTGTCGATCATCGTGATGGTGGCGGGGAATACGCGTCGCCGTCAGACAGTGGTCGACGACGGTCAGGGGAACGTGGTCCGTCGCGTCGACTCGACCTCCTAAGGACCGCACCGGTCCTTGTTTTGAGGACCTCATCGGTCCTCGCTGTGCCTCGGACAATCGGAGGATGTCCGAATCAATCAGAAAGGTTGCGTCTCTCATGCTGCTTCTTCTTGCGCTGTTGCTCGTCCTGATTCTCTTCGGTGCCGGGTTCGCCGTCCATCTTCTGTGGATTGCTGCGGTCATCTTCTTGGTGATCTGGGTTGTGGGGTTCGCTCTCGGTCGCGGAGAGAATGCTGGTAGCCACCGCTTCTATCGCTGGTAGTCATGGCTGCGAAGCAGGACAAGCGGCCCCGCGCCAGCAATGGCCGATTCGTGAAGAAGAGGAGTTCCGGCTCGCGAGGGCCATGAGGGAGCGGTGCCGCTCGCCATTCTGACCTTGGCGATCGTGGTGGCGGTGCTCGGCTTCGCCGTCCACTTCCTTTGGATCGGCGCCCTCGTCCTGATGGGTGTTCTCTGGGGAGTGATGGTCGCCGAACGCGTCAGCAACGTAAGGGACGGTCAAGGGGCTTGCCGCGGAAATGGTCACGACCGTCGTCGACGAGGCGAAGGGGGTCATGGACGCCACATCTGGGTC
>DATCEZ010000275.1:0-2694 GCA_036509775.1 Acidimicrobiales bacterium | reverse complement strand
CCTCCGCGCCGGTGTCCGCGCGGCAGCCGCTACCGGCCGAGCGTCACCGTGTCGCCCACATGGCGACGGAAGTGCCTGTCGCGCAGAGCTTTGCGTACGCGTCCGGTCATGATGTCGCGCCGTCGTCCGCACGGGGCGCCGGCAAGCAGATCGTCTTCGACGCCGTCACCGAGACGCCGTTGGCACAGGCGCCGTCCGTGCGGAAGGTCGCGCCGAAGCCGACCCGCCGGCCCGTGTACGCGGGAGTTCCGGACGACTTCTACGAGCGGCCGGTCTCGCCACCCGCGCCGGAGCGGGTGCGTGCGGCGCACGTACCGCTGCTCGACGAGGTGGACACCGATCCCGACACCATGACCGCCGGTCTCGAGCTCCTCGACGGCATCCTGGACCGCGCCTCGGGCGAGTAGCCCCGTCGGTTCGACCCGCTGCGCCGAGATCAACGCTCCGGTCGCGGATGGGGCGCGCGTCGCGGCTGGATCGTTGGTCTCGGCGGCGCTGATAGCCTTGCGGTCCCGTCCAGGGGCTGTGGCGCAGTCCGGTAGCGCACCTCGTTCGCATCGAGGGGGTCAGGGGTTCGAATCCCCTCAGCTCCACTGTCCACAAATGCCTGTTGATCTGCGGTTTTGGTCGTTGGCCGCTCTACGTTCGCTTCCGAGGCGTCACCGAGGCATAACGGTTGATCTTGGACGCAGTGCTTGCGAGTGTCGTCGGCCGGACCCGGCGGGGCCGACGACGACGACGTCGACGGCGGCCGGGGAGCACCGCAGTTGCCGGATCGTGGCCCGCTGCTCGCCGGCGAGCCGGCCGGCGAGCCACGTGACCCTTGGGGGCGCGGTCGACGTCAGTCCGGCTGGTCAGTGGGCGAGTGCGATGAAGCCGCCCACGATGGTGCCGTAGAGGACGTGGGCGACGAGGTTCACCAGCGGGGTGGTCCGGCCGTAGTTGCGCATCAGGAACCCTGGTGCCTCGATGAGCGGGGAGCTGCCCGCGGCGGTGAATGGCGTGCCCATCCGGGGGTGGACCGCGGGGAGCAGGATGTTCACCAGTGCGGTGGCCGAGAACGCGCCGTGTACCAGTCCGAAGACGGCACCGAGTGCCCAGCCGGACCGGCCGATGGCCTCGAACAGTCCATCGTAGATGGCGGCGAACGCCAGTCCGAAGGCGAAGTGCGCCAGGTAGCCAACCATCTTGGCGCGCCTGCGGTCGGAGGTGACGGCGGTGCCGAGCAGGAACGGTAGGTCCATGCGGGTGAGGCGGGCCTCGCTGGCCGCGCGCAGGACGGTGGTCAGTACCAGTGTTCCGGCGAAGCCGCCGGCCAACGCCCCCCAGATGCTCACCGCGCGTCGTCTCCGCAGAAGGCGAGCGCGGCGTGGATGAGGGCTAGATGCGTGAGTGCCTGCGGGGTGTTTCCCAGGAACGCGCCGCTGGTTGTGTCGACCTCTTCGGCGTACAGGCCGACGTCGTTGGCCAGGTCGACGAGCTGGCCCATGAGCGTGGTTGCCTCCGCTCGCCTACCCTGGACGGCCAGGGCCTCGGCGAGCCAGAACGAGCAGGTCAGAAAGGCGCCTTCGGTCCCGGCCAGGCCGTCTTCGCCCGAGTAGCGGTAGACGAACGGGCCGTCCGCGAGTTGTCGGCGGATCGCCTCGACCGTGGCGAGCAGCCGGGCATCGTGGGGGTCGCCGTAGCGAAAGAGCACGCCGAGAAGCAGGCTCGCGTCCAGGTCGTCGCTGCCCGCACTGCGGACGTAGGTTCCCGTCTTATCCGACCAGCAGTTCTTCTCGATGTAGGCGCGGATGGCGTTGGCCTCTTGTTCCCATGCTGCGGCATGGGAGGACGGGATGTGGCCGGTTCGTGCCAGGCGCAGGGCGCGGTCGAGCGCGACGAAGCACATCATCTTGGACTGCGTGAAGTGCCTGGGGCCACTGCGAACCTCCCACAGTCCGGCGTCGGGTTCGGGCCAGATCTGGCAGACCAGGTCGGCCACCTCGGCCAGCCGGCGGCCGATATCGGCGTCGATGGGCCGGCCGGCCTCCGCGTAGAGCCAGGCCGCCTGGAACAGATCGCCGTACACGTCGAGCTGGACCTGACCGGCCGCCCCGTTGCCGACCCGCACGGGGGCCGAACCTCGGTATCCGGAAAGGGGGAGCATCCGTTCGGCTGCCTGCGCGCCGCCGTCGAGGCGATACAGCACCCGCAAGCGGGGGTGCGTGAGCTGCGAGGCTTGCATCAGCCACCAGAAGAAGGCGTCGGACTCCTCGACGCATCCCAGCCGGAGCAGCGCGCCCAACACGAACGCGGAATCCCTTACCCAGCAGTACCGGTAGTCCCAGTTGCGCTCGCCACCCATCACCTCCGGCAGCGACGTCGTTCCCGCCGCCGCGATCGCCCCCGAAGGCGCATGGACGAGCAGCTTCAAGGCCAGCGCGCTGCGTACGACGGCATCGGTCCACACCGGCACCGGGCTCAACCCCGCTGACCAGCCGTGCCACCAGGACTCGGTAGCGGCCAGTCTGGACTCGAGCTGCTCCCGTCCCGGAAACACCAGGGGCTCTTGATGGGAAAAGCACAGTGCGAACAGCGCACGGCTCCCGACTGTGGCCTCGAAGCGGCCACGGATCGAGCCGTCCGCCACCAGTGGACTGCCGGCTCCCCACGAGCACACCGCCATCGCATCGGCCCCTCGGGTTGCCACCG
>DATCEZ010000274.1:0-5705 GCA_036509775.1 Acidimicrobiales bacterium | reverse complement strand
GAGGATCTCGCGCAGGGCGGCCGCCTCGTTGAGGGCCGACTGGGCCGCGGGGCCGACCTGACCCGAGAGGCTGAGCGGCAGACCCACCACGACGGTCAGCGCCTCCACCTCCTGGACGGCTTCGACCATGGCGCGACGGTCCCGCGCCGGGCTACCGCTGCGCTCAATCGTCCCCCACGGGCTGGCCAGGCTGCGCCTGCTGTCGCTGTAGGCCACGCCGATGCGCCGTGCCCCCAGGTCGAGCGCGGCCACCCGGCCCGGGCCACGCCCGGCTACATCCACGTCGCTCACGCCGAGAGAAGCCGCTGCGCCTCGGTCAGCGCCGCCTCAATCTGGGAGGGATCCTTGCCCCCGGCCGTCGCCACCTCGGCGGAGCCGCCCCCGCCCCCGCCGACCATTTTCCCGAGGGTGCGCACCAGCTGGGTGGCGTCGGGCGTGCCACCGGTGGCAGCAACGATGGCCGCCTTGGCGCCGTCGGGCGAGCCTCCGAGCACCACCGCCTTCACACCGTCGTGGCGCAGGATGGCCTGGGCCAGAGTGCGCAGATCGTCGACCTCCACCTTGTCCCGACGGGCCACCACGACACCGCCGTCGGCTGCGGCCGCTTCGGCCAACGTCGTGGCCTCGGCCGCGCTCGCTTGCTGGCGCAGACGCGCCAGTTCCTTCTCCGCCTCGCGTTGACGCTCACTCAGGCGGCCGATGGCGGCCACCAGTTCGTCGGGCTCGGTGCGCAACAGCTCCGCCGCCGACTGCACCAGCCGCTCGCGCCCCAAGGCGCGCTCCAACGACACGAATCCGGTCACCGCGAAGAGCCGTCGCGTGTTCGATCCGATGGAGCCTTCCGACTGCAGCGTGATCATGCCGATCTGCCCCAACGAATCCACGTGGGTGCCACCGCAGAACTCGAGCGAGCTCGATCCGGCCTGCACCACGCGCACCGACGAGCCGTACTTGTCGCCGAAGAAGGCGATCGCCCCCATCTTCTCGGCCTCGTCGCGCGAGGTCTCCGTGGTCTCCACCCCGTCCGTGCTGAGAACCGCGGCATTGGCCAACGCGAACACCTCGTCGAGCTCCTCGCTCGTCGGCGCCGCGTGATGGGAGAAGTCGAAACGCAGGTACTCGGGCGACACGAGGGAGCCCTGTTGGCGGACGTGATCGCCCAGCACGGTTCGCAGCGCCGCGTGCAGCAGGTGGGTCGCCGTGTGGTTGCGCCGGATAGCCTCGCGCCGCTCGGCGTCAATAGTGGCCAGCGCGTCCTGTCCTGCCCGCACCTCACCGGTCACCCGGGCCCGGTGCGCCACCAGCCCGGGCATGGCAAGGACGGTGTCCTCGACCTCGGCGATGCCGGACTCGGTCACGATGGTGCCCGTGTCCCCCACCTGACCACCGCTCTCGGCATAGAACGGCGTGCGGTCCAGGAAGATCTCGACGATGCGGCTGTCGTCGCCCTCGGCCTCGCCCTCGGCCTCGACTTCGAGCACGGCGACGACCCGGGCCGGCACTTCGTAGTTCTCCACGCCACGCCCGACGAACGTCGTCGTTCCCTCGGCCTCGAGCAACCCCCGGTAGACAGCCTCGTCGCCGGCCCGGGAGGACTTGGCCGCAGCGCGCGCCCGCTCACGCTGCTCGGCCATGGCGGCATCGAAGCCGGCCCGGTCGACCTCCACGCCCGCATCGCGCGCCAGCTCCTCGGTCAGCTCGACCGGGAAGCCGTGGGTGTCGTGCAGGGTGAAGGCCACGTCGCCCTGCAGCACCTTCGTCCCGGCGGCGAACGCCTCTTCCAATCGGCTCAACCCGGACCGCAGCGTGCGGTCGAAGCCCGCCTCCTCCCGCGCCACCACGTTCACGATCAGGTCCTGCTGGGCCCGCAACGCGGGATAGGCCTCGCCGAGCACCTCAGTGGCCGCCTGGACCAGGGCCGGTGTGACGGGCTTCTCCACCCCGGCCCGGCGTGCCGCCAGGACGGCGCGGCGCACGACGCGGCGCAGCACGTAGCCCCGGCCCTCGTTGGCGGGCAGGACGCCGTCGGCCACGAGCATGGAGAAGGCGCGTCCGTGGTCGGCCAGCACACGCAGCGCGACGTCCGTTGCCGGGTCGACTCCGTATCCGGTGCCGATGATGGACGCCGCCGTGTCGATGAGCGGCAGGAAGAGGTCGGTGTCGAACACGGAATCGACACCCTGGAGGATGGGCAGGTTCCGCTCCAGGCCGGCGCCCGTGTCGATGTTCTTGCGCGGCAGGTCGGTGAGGACGCCGGACGCGTCGCGGTCGAACTGCATGAAGACGAGGTTCCAGATCTCCACGAAGCGGTCACTGCCGCCGTGCTTGGGACCACCGTCGTCCCCGTAGGCGGGGCCCAGGTCCATGAAGATCTCGGAGTCGGGTCCGCAGGGGCCGGTCTCGCCCATAGCCCAGAAGTTGTCCTCGTCGCCCATGCGCTGCACCCGCTCGGGACGCACGCCGACCTTGTCGATCCAGATCTGCTCGGCCTCGTCGTCGTCGTCGTGCACGGTTATCCAGAGGCGGTCACCGTCGTGGCCGAGGACCTCGGTCAGCAGCTCCCAGGCCATCGGGATGGCGTCGGCCTTGAAGTAGTCCCCGAAGCTGAAGTTGCCCAGCATCTCGAAGAAGGTGCAGTGATACGTGTCCGTGCCGATGATCTCGATGTCCGGCGTCCGGAAGCACTTCTGAATGGAGGTGGCCCGGGGCCACGGCGCCGCCTCCTCGCCCAGGAAATAGGGCTTGAACGGGACCATGCCCGCGATCGTGAAGAGCACCGAGGGGTCGTGCGGGATCAGGCTGGCGGAGGGGACGATGGTGTGGCCCCTGTCCGCAAAGAAGCGCGTGAAGGCCGCCCGCAGTCCGTTGGCGTCCATCGCTCCAGCTTACCGGTGTGAAAATCGGGGGCGGGGCCGGGTCAGGCCCCGGTCAGCCCCACGATCGGCTTGTTCAGCTGCATGCCGCCGGTCGACCCGTAGAAGAGGGTGTTGCCGTAGGTGAAGATCCCCCCGTCGGAGGCGACCAGCCAATACCCCTGCCCGTTCGGGGTGGCGGCCATGCCCACCACCGGCTTGTTGAGGCGCAGGGAGCCGGCCGAGCCGTAGAAGTTGGCGCTGCCGTAGTTGAAGATCCCGCCGTCGGCCGCCACGAGCCAGTAGCCGTTGCCGCCCGGGCCGGCCGCCATGTCCACCACGGGCGAGTTCAGGTGGATCGAGCCCGTCGACCCGAAGAACTGCGCGTCGCCGTAGGCGAAGATGCCGCCGTCGGAGGCGACAAGCCAGTACCCGTTGCCGTCGGATGTCGACGCCATGCCCACGATCGGCTTGTTGAGGCTCATGCCGCCTGTGGAGCCATAGAACTGCGCGTCGCCGTAGGAGAAGATCCCCCCGTCGGAGGCGACAAGCCAGTAGCCGCCCCCGTCCGGCGTCGCCGCCATGCCCACGATCGGCTTGTTCAGATGCTGCCCGCCCATAGAGCCGAAGAAGCGCGCGTCGCCGTAGGTGAAGATGCCGCCGTCGGTGGCCACCAACCAGTAGCCGTTCGAGCTCGGCGTGTCGGCCATACCCACCACCGGCGCATTCAACGGCGAACCGCCCGCGCTCCCGTAGAAGCCCGCGTCGCCGTAGGTGAAGATGCCGCCGTCGGAGGCGACGAACCGATACCCCTGGCCGCAATTGAGGTTCCCGCCGAACCCGTAGTGATCGGCGACGGATTCGGCCGAGATCCCCTGCGAGTTGCCCACGGTCACGTCCACGCACTGGGCGGAGGGTGCGTTGGGCGGGACGACGGTGATGGAGGTGGCCGACTGCGCCACAATGCGGCCCTGGCCGGCCGCCCCGAACGTCACCGAGCTGGCGTTGGCGAAGCCGCCCCCGAAAATCGTGATGGCGCCGGCGCCACTGATCGGTCCCGTGTCGGGGCTGACGGCGGCGACCGAGGGGCAACCGTCAGCGCCTTGCAGGGCCTGCGTCAGATTCGGGTCGACGGGTGTGCCGAGTCCGCTGGCGGCGTCGAAGCCGATGCCGGCGGCGAAGTGCCCGGGGTTCGTGTTGGTGAAGTCGTCGTTGCCCTGGGTGATGTCGGTGAAGGTGCTGCCGTTGGCCTGTTGGGCTGCATAGAGCGCGGGGCCGACACGGCCGAGCTGACCGAAACAGCCCTGGTTGGTGTCGACGAAGAGCCCTGCGTTGGTGGGCGCGGCGACACTGGTGCCCCCGAACCCGGTCCAGCGGCCGGACCAGTAGGCGGCCACCCCGCCGGCAGTTGGGTCCGACGGATACGAGAGATCCGGGACGGCCCGGCAGGTGCTGAGGCTGCACGGGGTGGTGTCGAGCCCGGGCGCCGCGGGCTGGCCCGGGTTGGCGGGCCACTCATTGGAGTAGCCCCCGCCTGCCGCTCCGAGCGTCGAATTCCTCGCACACGAGGCGCCTGCGCCCATGCAGTCGTTCCAGACCGACTGCGACGAGGCCGAGGCACTGGTCATGGACGTGCCGCCGGCGCTGACCACGTCCGGCTGCGACCCGGGGTCATCGATGGCGAGCTGCGTCTGGGTCGGGGCGTCCACGGCGTTGTAACAGTCCTCTGAGCCGGCGTCGCCCGAGGCGGCGATGACCGTCTGTCCCTGCAGAGCCATGCGCTGGAAGATGCCGTTCTCCGTCTGGCGGTCAGACACCGGCATGTCGGCCTCGCAGACACCCCAGCTCGTCGTCACAACTTGGGAGCTGTCGTCGCTGGCGATCCGGTTGAACAAGTCGAACGCCGGGGTGTCGTTACCGTTGTTGGGCGCTTCGTAGACGACGATGGAGGCGGACGGAGCGTTGACGGCGGCCAGTTCGGTATCGAGGGCGGCCTCGCCGTCCTTGCCCTGGGGCGAGCCGCCCGGCCCGCCGTCGATCGACACGTTGCGGATCGGGTTCGACAACCCGTAACAGGCCTGGAAGGCGGCGAAGTCGCTGGCGGCGTACTGCTCGAACTCCACGATGGCGATGGACTGCCCAATACCGGTGCGGCCCTGTCCCAAGAGCTGGTCGAGGCCGAAGACCGAGGCGAGCTGGGTCGAGGTGTAGGTGCCGCCGAAGGCCGTGCCCTGGGCGGCCTGGCAAGCCTGGGGCGTGCCCACGTGGGAGATGGCGGCGGGGGCCTGGGCCGGCGAGCCCGAGGCCGGCGCTCCAGCCTCAGGCGACTGCGTCGTGCCGCTCGCCCCCGACGACCCCGACGACCCCGACGACCCCGAGGCCGCCGAAGAACCCGGGTGGCCCTGCTTGATCATGGAGTGCTGCGTCACCAGGCCGTCGAGACCCACCACGCCGGTCACCACGCCGTCGAGGGACGCCGGGATCTGCGGCGACGCGGTGTTGACGATGGCCCGGGCCGCATCGCCTGGGGCCTGCACTGACTCCAAGGGCGTACCCAGCGCCGCCGAGACCACCGACGCCGTGCCGCTGACCGGGAGCAGCGTGCTCCCCGGATCGGGCGAGCCAACCGTCAGCCCCTCGCTGCGCAGGGCGGACGAGACCTGCGCCACCTCGCCGGCACTCGGCCCGTATTGGGCTGCATACTGCGCCGCGGTTACGTAGTGCCGGTACTCCGGCGAACCGGGCGTCGAGACGGCGGCGACGGCCTGCGCCAGGCCGGACGGGTTCTGCCCGGCCAGGACCACGTCGAGGTCGAGCACTTCGCCGGCCGGGGCGGTGCCCACTGCAGTGGCG
>DATCEZ010000273.1:0-3145 GCA_036509775.1 Acidimicrobiales bacterium | reverse complement strand
CGGAGCGGGCCGTTCTGGACAGCTACTTCTCCCGCTACGACGGGGTCGAGCACGGTGAGCACTCGCGCAGCGAGGAGGCCTACGAGTCCTGGGTGCGGCTCCGCCTGCGTGACCTCACCAGTGCCTGCGGCGTGCCGGACCCCCACGTCGACGACCTGATCGATGCGTTGCGGGCGTCGGACCAGGGCGACATGGTGCCGTATCCCGAATCGGTGGCGACCTTGGAGTCTCTGCGCGCCTCCGGACTGGCCATCGGTGTGTGTTCGAACTGGGGCTGGGAGCTCAATGCGTTCTTGGACCAGGTGGGACTGCTCGGTCTGGTCGACGTCGGGGTGACATCGGCCCGGGCCGGGGCGCGCAAGCCCCATCCGAATATCTACCTCGCATCGGTCAGTGCCCTGGAGGTCGACCCGGCGGAGGTCGTCTTCGTCGGCGACTCATGGGAGCCCGACGTCCGCGGCCCCCGGAAGATGGGGATGACGGCGGTGCACGTCTGGCGCGAGGAGGAGCGGTCCGGGATGGATTCTCCGGCGCTCCAGCCCGGCGACCACCGGGTCGGCGACTTGACGGGGGTGCTCGGAATCGTCGATGGGTTACGCGTCGCGGGGCCAGCGGAGGGTGAGCGCTTCGGGAGCCCAGTCCGGCCATAGCAATTTGCCGACGACGAAGCCGTGGCTGAAGTCGGCGACTGCGCTCGGGCCTCTGCGGTGCGAGTTGTCGTAGACCGTGGCGGTGTCGCTCAGCACGATCGCATCGGCCACGAGCGGCCATAGCCTGCGGTAGCGCTGGCGGATCTTCTCTTCCGGGACGCCATGTCCCCCGGCGGCGACGCGGGCCGACACGCGCGCCACGGCGAGCGCTTCGGGCACCAGCATGACGTGGACCGCCGTGTAGTACCCGGCCGCGGTCGCCTGGCGCAGCAGGTCGAGTTTCGAGGGATGGGAGAACACGGTCTCGGCCATGAACGGCTCACGTCGTGCAATGAGCGCCTCCCGCGTGGCGGCTGCGATGCGCGCCGCTTCATAGGAGTGGACCTCTGCGGCGTCGGGCCAGCGTTGTTGGGCGATGAGGTCGGCGTTGACGAAGCCGGTGCGCGCTAGCGCGGGGGACAGGGTGAGGCGAACGAAGGTCGACTTGCCGGCTCCGTTGGGCCCGACCACGAGGTCGAGTCGCACGTGGTGTTGTCAGTCCAGGGTGGTTGTCGTGCCGTCAAGGTCGTAGCGCACGAGCCGGCCCTCGTCATCGAGGGCGACGGTCGCCACTCCCTCGGCGGCCAGCACATCGCCGTAGTGCACGCTCCGGATCCGCTCCGTGATGGCGGCGTCGGACTCGGCGTTGGCGACGAGGCGCTCCTCGCTCGTGAGGTCGGTGAGCGCCAGCGTCCCCTGGAGCGCCGCTTCGACCCGGCGACGGGCGGTCGAATGGTGGGTCGAGACACTGCGCCCCACTCGGGCCCAGTGGTCGAGCTGCTGCTTGGTCGAGCGGCTGTGGCGGGCCCCCTCCACCGCGGCGGCATCGACGAGATCGGCGGCGAAGCGGGTGACCCTGTCTGCAGCCATGCCGGACCTCCTCTGTCGTTTCCAGACGTTACAAGTGTAACAGTCTGCTACGGAACCGAGCCCACTGGTGGGCGCCCGTTCTCGACCAGGCCCGCAGCCAGGGCCTTGCGGTCCTCGTCGGTGAGGAGGGTGAAGCGGATGTCCGCGCTGTCGAGGGGGCGCCACCACACCGCGTCGTCGCAGGCCCAGGCCTCGGCCCGGAGGTCGACCTTCGTGACCTTCCCCGTGGCCGTCTGGGGCAGCGACGGCGAGACCCGCACGTAGCGGGGCAGCCACTTCGGGCCCAGGTCAGGCTGTTCGAGCAGCCAGGTGGCGAACCCGTCGGGGTCGAACTCCGTGCCGGGCACGGTCTCGACCGCCACCATCACCTGGTCGCCCGCCCCCGATGCGGTGTCGGGGACCGGATAGACGGCGGCTACCGCCAGGTCGGGATGGCGCGAAATGATCGCCTCGACCGGGCCGGCGGCGAAGTTCTCCGAGTCGACGCGCAGCCAGTCCCCGTTCCGGCCGGCGAAGTAGAAGAAGCCCTCGGCGTCGACGTAGCCGAGGTCGCCCGTCCAGTACCAGCCCTGGCGCAGCCGTTCCTGCTCGGCGTCCGGCCGCTCGTAATACCCCTCGAAGCTGCCTCGGCCGCTGCGATTGACGATCTCGCCGATGGCTGCGCCGGCGTTGAGGAGGCGCCCCTCGGCGTCGAACTCCGCCGACGGGCATTGCTCGCCGGTCTCGGGGCTCATGACGGCGAGGTCGACACCGTCGACGGGTTTGCCGAGCGCGCCCTTGGGCATGCCGATCACGGCATTGATGGCGGCTCCGCCCTCGCTCGCCCCGTACCCCTCAATCAGGTAGCACCCGAACCGCTTGCGGAAGCGATCGCGGTCGCGCACCGAGGCCTCGGTGCCGAAGGCGCTCTTCAGGGTGTTGTCGGCGTCATCGGGCCGCTCCGGTGTGGCGAGGATGTAGGCGATGGCCTTGCCGACGTAACTGAACTTGGTGGCACCGAAGTGGCGCACGTCGTCGATGAAGGCCGAGGCGCTGAAGCGCGGGCGGGTGGCGATGGCCGCGCCCATCCAGATTGAGGGCCCCCAGAGCCCCATGAGCGCGTTGCCGTGGAACAGCGGCATGGGGCAGTAGGAGACGTCGTCGGCCGTGTAGCCGAAGCCCGGCCCCGCCACCGCGGCAATGCCGGCCAGCCGGCCCTGCGTGCAGCGCACCGCCTTGGGCACGCCGGTGGTTCCCGACGTGAAGATCAAGAGGTAGAGCGCCGACTCGTCAATGGCGTCGGCGTTCTCAATGAGGTCCTGTGCCTCGGGGCTGCCGGCGAAGCGCTGCAGGAGAGTGTTGTAGCGCTCGCTGCCGAGCACCAGGATGTTCTCGTCGGCCACCCCGAGGTCCAACCCCGCCAACAGGCCGGCGCCCTCGTCGTCGGTGACGATGACGGCGCAGTGGGTGGCCCGCACGTCGGCGGCGAGGGCCTCGCCCCGCCTGGTCGGGTTGATGCCGACGATGGCCGCCCCGGCCAGGGCGGTGCCGTTCAGCCAGAAGAGGTACTCGGATCCGTTCGGGAGGAGGACGCCCACGTGCGGCTT
>DATCEZ010000272.1:0-5050 GCA_036509775.1 Acidimicrobiales bacterium | reverse complement strand
TCGCTCGTCGCTTCGCCGGCGGCGGCTACCGGGTGACCCTGGTGGCTCGCGGCACGGACGGACTGCGCGACCTCGCTGACGGCTTGGCTGACACCGGGACCCGGATTGACACGATCGCTGCGGATGCCAGCGACCCCGATGCCCTCGCAGCCCGGATGGCCGAGGTTTACCGCCAGGAGGGTGCGCCCGGGCTCATCGTCTACAACGCAGTGATGGGAGCCCCGGACACACTTCTGGAGTCGAGCGTCGAGCACCTGCAGACGGCCTACGCCGTCGACGTCATCAGTGCCATCGTTCTGACGCAGGTGGCCGCCCCGGCCATGCGGGCGGCCGGCTCGGGCACCATTTTGGTGACAGGAGGCGGGTTTGCGGATTATCCGATCCCGGTCCTGGCGACCGTTTCCCTCGGCAAGGCGGCACTGCGGTCCGCCGCCACCATGCTCGGAGCCGATCTGGAGCCCGACGGCATCCGTGTGGCGACGTTGACGATCATGGGACAGATCGTTGCGGGCACCCCGTTCGATCCCGAGAAGATCGCAGAGCGCTATTGGGAAGTCGTCCATACCGACGGTCCCTGGCAGGCGGAGTTTCGCTCCACCGGCGAGTAGGGCTGTCTCAGGAGCTGATGGCCGCGGTGACTCCGTGCAGCGCAATGTTGGCGGAGGCCGCCCCGGGCTGATTGTTGTCCGAGTACGCGTTCGCCAACAGATTGACGCCGAGCCCGACCGGGCCTGGCGCCAGCTCCGAACCGTCGGGACAGAAGACCTGGACGCTGGCCGTGCCGGCCCCAGGGCCCATGGGCGAGGCGAGATCGTATTGCCCGGGCGGGTTCGACCAGATGCCGTCGGAGCCGTCCACGCAACCGATCAATCCGGTCGCCGCCGTGAACGACACCAGGGTGAAGGGATTTTCGGTGCCTGACTGCGTGAGCCCCGACGTGGTGTACGGGACAGAGAAGGTGACGGACGGAGCGGGGGAGCTGAGCGTGATGGAGGAGCTCAGCGTGGTGTACACGTTCGCCGATTCCTCGACCAGTTGGTTGCCGAGGGCTTGGACCGAGACGGCGGCCGAGCCATTCGGCGACGCAACCGACGAGACCGAAGCGCTGCCGACCACCGGCGCCGCCGCCGAGGGCAACGGAGTACAGCTGTTGAAGGTCGGTGGGTAGGGGCCCGCCCCGGGCGCGGCTCCGGTCAGAGCACCCAGCTCCCCGTAGACCTCGCTGAGCGCCGGGTTGGCCACCGGGAGGTAGGTCGGGCCACTGCACTGCATCGACGTGACGGTGAACGACGTCACAGGCACGACGTCCGGCGCGCCGGCAGCTGACGCGGAGGACGGCAAGACCGTGAGCGAGAGGGCGAGCCCGCCCGTTGCCACAACGATGCCCTTGGCGAGTCTCGAGGAGGCTGCAAGCACGGGTCCACCCGCTTCCACTCGTCCGCAGTTCGTGCTGCGGCCTCCGCCCCCACGGCTCTGCGCACAGTACCGTGGCCCGTTCCCTCGGTACAGTCGCTTTGCCGCTCTGAACAGGGGTGTTCGCGGCTGCCCGCCGGTCGCCAGCAGGTGATTCGCCCTGGCGCAGTTTCTGCGCATCAGGCTCTCCGGCGGGTCCTGCAACCCCTAAAGATCCTTTCTGATCGTGCCGAGAAAATCTCAGGCGGATTCAAGAGGCGGAGTGCGCCATGTCGGGGTGGCACTGGCCACCGGTAGCAGCGCGCAAAGGGAGCGTGGACATGGTCACAGAAGAGGAATGGCACGGAGAGATGGCGAAGGCCAAGCGCCTTCGGTTCATCAGCCCGCTGGCCGGGCTCGTCGTCCTCGGGTTCCTCACCATCCCGGCGGTGGCCGTCGGCCGGTCGGTCGGATCTGGCGCCACCAGCTATGCCGTGACGGCGGGCGTCCTCATGGCCTGCCTCCTCCCGCTGATCTATCTGCTGGTCATCATCAGCGATCGCCAGCAGCGCAAGACCGACAACAAGGTGCGGGCGCTCACGCACGAGTTGAGTGAGGCGATCGAGGTCGCCGACCGCGAAGGTGTCACCCGGGAGGTGCAGGGGCAGCGCCAGCGCTTCGAGAGCCGCCTGGCCAACGCGCTCGACATGGCCGAGGGGGAGCCCGAGGTCATCGACGTGATCGAGCGGTCCTTTGCCGCTGTCGTCCCCGACGCCCCGGTCGAACTCCTCTTGGCGGACAACAGCCACGCCCACCTCATCCGTATGGCCGGCGTGGGGCCCGACGGGGAACCACCGTCGTGCAGCGTCGACTCGCCGGACCGCTGCCCCGCCGCCCGGCGGGCACAGGTGCAGGTCTTCGGAGACAGCGACCATCTCGATGCCTGTCCCAAGCTCCGCAACCGGCCCCAGGGGCGCCTTTCCGCCCTCTGCGTCCCGGTGTCCATCATGGGGCGGACGGTCGGCGTCATCCATGCCACCGAGAAGCCCGACGCCGAGGTGGAGGACGCCCAAGTTCAGGACCTCACCACCCTGGCCAAGCTGGCCGGCGCCAGGATCGGTCTGCTGCGGGTCATGGCGGAGACGCAGTTGCAGGCTTCGACCGACACTCTGACCGGGCTCCTCAACCGTCGCTCCTTCTCGGAGAAGGTTGCTGCCCTGCCGTACGGCCTCCACCCGGTCGCGGTGGTGATGGCCGATCTCGACCACTTCAAGAACCTCAACGACACCTACGGGCATGAGACGGGCGACCGGGCGCTGCGGCTGTTCGCCCGCGTCCTGCGCGACTCGCTCCGCGGGCACGACCTGATCTCCCGTTACGGGGGTGAGGAGTTCGCCATCGCGTTCCCCGATTGCTCGTCGGTCGACGCCACCCGGGCCCTCACCACCGTGGGGGCCCAGCTCGACGCCGCCATCACCGTCGGAGGTCTACCGAAGTTCACCTCGAGCTACGGCATCACCGAGATTGAGCCGGGGGAGGAGTTGGCCGCCGCGCTACGCCGAGCCGACGACGCCCTGCTGTTGGCGAAGCGGTCGGGGCGCAATCAGATCGTCCTGCACGATCCTCAGACGGGGACGAACACTCCCGTGAGCAACGGGTCCACCACCCACGAGGTCGAGGAGTTGCTCCGGGCCGAGCGCCTCTGAGCCACCTGCTCTCAAGTCGTTGGTCCTCCTGAGGCAGCGGCACAGTGCGGGATAGCGTCGCCGCATGGCGGCCGTTCCCCTCCGGCACAACCGCGACTTCGTCCTGCTCCAGGCGGGTCAGTTCCTGTCCAACGCGGGCTCGCAGGCGACGTCCATCGCCTACCCGCTCCTGGCCCTTGCACTGACCCAATCTGCCGTCAAGGCGGGCGTCGTCTCCTTTGCACGCACCGCTCCCATCGCCGTGTTCGCCATCCCCGCCGGTTTGGCGGCGGACCGCTGGAATCGCCGCGGCCTGATGATCGCCGCCGACGCGTTGCGTGCCGCGGCCATCGGTGGTCTCGCGCTCAGTCTTGTCGTTGGAAACGTCCCCTTCTGGGTGCTTCCGTGCGTGGCCTTCGTCGAGGGCATCGGCAGCACCGTCTTCAATGCTGCCCAACCGGGAGCGTTGCGAGCCGTCGTGCCCGCCGAGCAGTTGCCTGCGGCGGCGGGTGCGCAGAGCGGCCGGACGGCGGCCGTGCGCATCATCGGCCCGCCGCTGGGCGGGGCCCTGTTCGAAGCGGGCCGCGCCCTCCCTTTCCTGGCCGATGCCCTCTCCTATGCCTGTTCGACCGTCTCGCTGCTGCTCATGCGCGTCCGATTCCAGGAGGAGCGCGAACGCGATCCGGGCACGGCCCGCCAGCGCGCCGCCGAGGGGTTGGCGTTCACCTGGCGACAGCCATTCCTGCGCACGACCGCCTTGTTGTACGGCCTGCTGAATGTCACCGCCTTCGGCTTGCTGTTCTGCATTGTGGTCATCGGGCAGAGCGAGGGGCTCTCGGGTGGCGTGATCGGACTGCTGACCGGCGTGTTCGCCGCCAGCGTTGTCGTCGGCTCGTTCGTCTCGCGCTTTCTCCGGGCGGCCCTCTCCGTCCACGCCGTCCTCGTCCTCGAGGTCTGGGCCTGGTTGGGCTGCGCGATCTTCCTGCTCTGGCCTCACGCGGTCGTGCTGGCCATCGGGCTGGTGCCGGTCGGTCTCGCCGTGCCCTCGACGGACTCGGTCGTGAACGGGTACCGCATCGCCGCCACGCCCGACCGGCTCCTGGGACGGGCCGAGTCCGTCCGGAGCGCGATCGCCCTGTCTGCCGCCTCGATCGCCCCGCTGGTTGCCGGGCTCCTCCTGCAGCACACGACACCGCGGTGGACGGTGGGTTGCTTCACCGCCTGGGCCTTCGGCCTGGCCATCTGGGCGACGGCGAGCCGTGCGCTGCGGGACCCGCCACCGCTGGTGCCCGGCCCCGTCGCATCCTGACGGCGGCGTGCGGGTCGGCGCGTCGGCCCAGGCCGGGCCATAGAGTCGGCCTGCCATGGCCCCGCTTCCGCTTCTCCGCCATCACGAGGACGTCACACCGGAGTGGCTGACGGACGCGCTGACACAGGCCGGCCAGCTGTCCGCGGGAGCCTCGGTGCGCTCGTTCGAGGCGGCGCCCATCGGGACGGGGCAGATGGCTGATACGACGCGGTTCAGTCTGACCTTCGACCGCGACGGGGCCGGACCAGCGAGCGTGGTGGGCAAGTTCGCCTCGGCCGACGATCAGAGTCGCGGGACCGGCCTGGCGCTGCGCGCCTACGAAATCGAGGTCCGCTTCTATCGCGAGGTCGCAAGCCGGGTCGGTGCACGGCTGCCCGCGGTCTATCTGGCCGAGGTGGAGCCTGAGACCGGTTGGTTCACGCTCCTCATGGAGGACATCGCCGGTGCCGCCCAGGGCGACCAGATTGCAGCCTGTGGTCCGGCGGTCGCGACGGCCGTGCTCGACGAAATGGCCGGCCTCCACGCCCCGTGTTGGGAGGCGCCCGAGTTGGAGCGCCTCGAGTGGCTCAATCGTTCCACCCCCGAGTCCGACGGCTTCCTCGTCGCACTGGTGTCCTCACTGCTCCCCGGCTTCCTCGAGCGCTACGCCGACACACTGGCCCCT
>DATCEZ010000271.1:0-2231 GCA_036509775.1 Acidimicrobiales bacterium | reverse complement strand
CATGCTGATACCGCTGACCGCCTTCGTGGTGGCGCCGTTCATGCCCGGCGGAAGCAGCCCGGCCCCCGCGTCCAGGGCGGGGCAGGGACTCGGGGCGAACAGAACCGCGGCCGCCACCGTGACAGGGGCACACGACGCGGACGCCAGCACCTGGACGCCGCAGGCGGCGACGTACGGCACGGGGTCGCTGCTCGACGTGCCGGTCACGATGTCGGACGGCACGGTCCTGCACGCAGACGTCTACTTCCCCACGACGGCGGGGACGACCACCGCGGCCAACGGGCTCTTCCCGGTGTTGCTGCAGCAGACGCCCTACGGCAAGGCGTTCATCGTCGACGCGTCGGCCATCGCCAACACCAACGTCGACTACCTCGTCGACCGCGGCTACATCGTGGTCATCGCCGACGTGCGCGGGACCGGCGATTCGGGCGGCACCTTCGACCTCTTCGACCCCGTGCAGTCGACCGACGGCGCCACATTGGCCCGCTGGGCGTCGAAGCTGCCGCAGTCGAACGGTGAGGTCGGCCTGTTCGGCGAGTCCTACATGGGCATCAACCAGTTCCAGACGGTGCAGGCGGCCGGGAGCGGGTCACCGATCAAGGCCATGTTCCCGATCATCTCGGGCAACGACATTTTTGCCGACACCGTGACGCAGGGCGGTATCCCCGACACCGAGTTCGCCGCCACCTATGTCGCGCTGTTGTCGGGGTTGAACCTGACCAATCCCGCCCTTGAGCCGCTGGTGGAGGCGGCCGAGAGCGGCAATTCGTCCGCGCTGGCCAGCGGGCTGGCGGGGTTGACGCCCACGGAGTCGTCGCACAGCCAGGTCCTCATTTCGTTCTTGCAGCTCGTCCTCGACGTCGAGACCGGGCGCGGTGATGACGCTTTCGACCAGTCGTACTGGGCGGCGCGCAGCCCGGCGCAGGACCTGGCGCCCGTCGTGAAGGACCACATCCCTGCGTTTTTGGTCGGTGGCTGGAACGACCTCTTCGAGCAGGGCGAGCCCCTCAACTACGTCGGTCTGCAGAATCTCTTCGACGGGAAGTCGCAGTACGCCGCCATGACGCCCGACCAGGCCGTCACACCCCGTTACCAACTGTTGATGGGCCCCTGGCAGCACGTGACGACGGGGACCGGCGTCAACATCTCTGCGTTGGAGCTCGAGTGGTTCGACACCTGGCTCTTGGGCGAGCACACGCCGCTCTCGACGACGACCACGCCGCTGCACCTGGACATCCAGAACTCGGGTGGCTCGTGGGTCGACGCCGCCCAGTGGCCGCTGCCCGCCGCCACACCTACGTCGTACTACTTCGGGGCCGGGCGGAGCGGCAGCGATGCCGTGTCGCCCAATGACGGCGTGTTGTCGCCGCAGACGCCCACCGCGGTGGCGGGGGCCGACACGGTGGCATGGGCCGGGACGACGAGCCCGTGTGACATTCAGACGGACCAATGGGGCGCGGGCGCGTTGGCGCTCGGGTTCCAATCTTTGGATACCAATGACCCGTGCGACCTCAACGACGTGACGCTCGGCACTGGGCCGGGAGCGTTGACCTACACCACGGCGCCCGTCGACTCGCCGGAGGTGCTGGCCGGTCCGATCGACGCGACCTTGTACACGACCTCGTCGGGGAGTGATACCGAGTTGGCGGCCACGGTTGAGGCCGTCTCGCCCTCGGGGGACAGCGTGCCGCTGTCGTCGGGTGCCCTGGACGGTGACATGCGGGCCGTCGACCAGAGCCGGAGCTGGACCACGGCGAGCGGGCAGATGTTGTTGCCGGTGCATCCGTTGACGCAGGCGTCGGAGTCGCCGATCGTCGCCGGTCAGGTCACCCGGCAGGACATCGCCATCTTCCCCACCATGGCCGAGCTGGCGGCCGGCTGGCGGCTGCGGGTGACGATCACGACCGGCGACACGCCGCACCTCTTCCCCACCCTGACCCAGGTTCCCAACCTGGTCGGGGGCATCTACCAGGTGCAACGCAATGCCGGCGCCGCCTCGTCGCTGACGGTGCCCTTGGCGCCGGCGTCTGCGTTCAGCGTGCCATGCGGGTCCGTCTGCTCCGCCGCCGGCCCCTGACCCGGCCGGAGGCTTGAGAGCTCCCTCCCGTACGATGGGCCGGTGCCGCCCTCGCCCGACAGCCCAAATGAGCGGTACGACGACGCGCGGGGTGGCGGTCGCGGTCGCGGTGCCGGCGGTGCGGGAGGTGCCGGCGGTGCCGGCGGTGCCGGCG
>DATCEZ010000270.1:0-7301 GCA_036509775.1 Acidimicrobiales bacterium | reverse complement strand
CGAGGTGGCGCGACGCTGTCACACCACCAATGAGTCGGTCCGCTCCTGGCGCCGGCGCTTCGAGGCTGAAGGCGTCGATGGGGTGGGTCGCATCGCCGCTGGCCGTGGCCGCAAGTCGTGGCTCCCAGACGGAACTGTCGCCGCCGTTGTGCACGACACGCTCCACGAGTCGCCCGATGACGGGTCCACCCATTGGACGACACGCCTGATGGCGAAGCGCTTTGGGATCGGCAAGGACACCGTGGCCCGCATCTGGCGTGACCACAACCTCAAACCCTGGAAGCTCGACACATTCAAGCTGTCCACCGACCCGCACTTCGAGGAAAAGCTGGTCGACGTCGTCGGTCTCTACCTCTATCCGCCCGAACGAGCGGTGGTCTTGAGTTTCGATGAGAAAACCCAGGTCCAAGCACTCGACCGTACCCAGCCGTCCCTGCCGATGAAGAAGGGGCGCGGGGGCACCATGACCCATGACTACAAGCGCCACGGCACCACGGACCTCTTCGCGGCCATGAACATCAAGACCGGGGAGGTGCTCTATGACACCAAGAAGTCCCACAAGGCCACCGACGTACTCAGCTTCTTCAAGCTCATCGATCTCCACGTCGAACGCGACCTCGACGTCCATGTCGTGCTCGACAACCTCAGCGCCCACAAGGCACCCGCTGTGGCCGAGTGGCTGGCCCACGCCAAACGGGCCCGCTGGCACTTGCACTTCACGCCCACCAGCTCGTCGTGGCTCAATCTGGTCGAGCGTTGGTTCGCCGAGCTCACCGAACGGCGCCTGCGCCGAGGCGTCTTCTCCTCGGTGCCCGATCTCATCGAAGCCATCGAGCTGTGGAGCGAACACTGGAACGACGATCCCAAGCCCTTCGTCTGGCACAAGAGCGCTCAGGAGATCATCACAAAGGTACGCCGCGGACGGGCAGCTCTTACCCAAGTCAATTCCGCGACGCGGCACTAGAGCCAGAACTGGGCATTCTCGCTGCTGGATCCACCCGCCTATTGGCGCGCGCTCTTATTGCATGCGGAGAGAATGACGACGATGGCGCGAGTTGAAGCGCTGACCGCCGAATTCGACGACATCGTTGCGGGGGCGGACGTCGCGAACTCTGACGACGAACACGATCCAGAGGGATCGACGATCGCGTTTGAGCGAGCGAGAGTGTCCACCCTGGTGAACCAAGGACGCGCATATTTGGGAGAACTTGACCGTGCCCAGGGCCGATTGGCCAATGGCACGTACGGCGCATGTGAACACTGTGGGGCCGCGATCCCGCGCGAACGGTTGGTGGCGCTCCCGACGGCCCGTATGTGTGTGCAATGCCGACCTACAACGGCGTGACGTAGGCCCCCGAGAGCCCGCCGTCGACGAGGAAGGTCGACGCCGTCATGAACGACGAGTCGTCCGAGGCCAGGAACGCCGCCGCGGCCGCGATCTCCGTCGCCTCACCGAAACGGCCCATTGGGATGTGGACCAGGCGCCGCGCCGCACGCTCGGGGTCCTTGGCGAAGAGCTCTTGCAGCAACGGCGTGTTGACCGGGCCCGGGCACAGCGCATTGACCCGCACGCCCTGCCGGGCGAACTGCACGCCGAGCTCACGCGACATGGCCAGCACGCCGCCCTTGGACGCCGTGTAGCTGACCTGGCTCGTGGCGGCCCCCATGACGGCCACGAACGACGCCGTGTTGATGATCGACCCCTTGCCGCGGGCCAGCAAATGCGGCAGGGCGTGCTTGCAACACAAATACACCGACGTCAGGTTGACCCGCTGCACGCGCTCCCACGCGTCGAGACCGGTCTCGAGGATGGAGTCGTCGTCGGGCGGGCTGATGCCGGCGTTGTTGCAGCAGATGTCGATCCCGCCGTAGCGGCCGGCGACCTCGGCGTACAGGGCCTCCACTTCGTCGGAGGACGTCACATCGGCCTTCACGAACATGCCGCCGACGGCCGCGGCCACCGCACCGCCGGTCTCCTCGTCGAGGTCGACCACTGCGACCGAGGCGCCCTCGCTGGCGAAGCGCTCGCACATCGCCCTTCCGATGCCGCTGCCGCCGCCGGTGACGACGGCGACGCGATCCACCAGGCGGCTGGCATAGGGGGTTGTCTCGCTCATGCTTCTCCTCTTCCGAGCTGGTTCGGCCTAGTCCGAGCTGATGAAGACATTCTTGATGTCGCTGAACGCCTCGAGCGCGTCGGGCCCGAGCTCGCGCCCAATGCCCGACTGCTTGGCGCCGCCGAAGGGCGTCCAGTAGCGCACCGACGAGTGCGAGTTGACTGACAGCGTCCCGGTCTCGACAGCCCGGGCCACGCGCAGCGCCCGCCCGACATCGCGCGTCCAGAGTGAACCGGACAGCCCGTAGGGCGTGTCGTTGGCCAGGCGGACGGCGTCGGCCTCGTCCTCGAACGGAATGACCGCGACGACGGGCCCGAAGATCTCCTCGGTGGCGGCGCGGGCGCCGGGGTCGACCGGGGCCAGCACGGTGGGGGCGAACCAGTTGCCCGGGCCATCGGGGCAGCTGCCACGGAAGGCCACCGGCGCATCGTCGGGGACGAAGGAGGCCACGCTGGCCAGATGCGCCTCGGAAATGAGCGGGCCCATTTCGGTCTCCTCGAGCGTCGGATCGCCCACCTTGACGCCGGCGACGGCCGGCTCGAGCAGCGCCATGAAGCGCTCGTAGGCGGACCGCTGCACCAGAATGCGCGAGCGGGCACAGCAGTCCTGGCCCGCATTGTCGAACACGCCGTAGGGCGCCCGGGCCGCCGCCAGCTCGAGGTCGGCGTCGGCGAAGACGATGTTGGCGCTCTTGCCCCCCAGCTCGAGCGTGACGCGCTTGATCTGCTGGGCGCACCCCGCCATGACCGTGCGTCCCACTTCGGTCGAGCCGGTGAAGCACACCTTGCGCACGGCCGGGTGGTCGACGAAGCGCTGGCCCACCACGCTGCCCTTGCCCGGCAGGATCTGCAGGACGCCCTCGGGAATGCCGGCTTCGAGCGCCAGTTCGCCGATGCGCAGCGCACTGAGCGGCGTCAGCTCGGCCGGCTTGAGCACGACCGTGTTGCCGGCGGCCAGCGCCGGGGCGAAGCCCCAGCCGGCGATGGCCATGGGGAAGTTCCAGGGCACGATGATGCCCACCACCCCGAGCGGCTCGTGGAAGGTGACGTCGAGGCCGCCGGGGACCGGGATCTGCCGGCCGCTGTGGCGCTCGGGGGCGGCGGCGTAGAACTCAATGACATCTCGTACGTTGCCGGCCTCCCAGCGCGCGTTCCCGAGCACGTGGCCGGCATTGATCACCTCCAGGGCGGCCAGCTGCACGATGTCGGCGTCGACGGCGGCCGCGAAGCGGCGCAGCAGCCGGGCCCGGTCCCCCGGCGCCACCGCCCGCCATTCCTCGAAGGCGGCGGCCGCCCTCACAATGGCGGCGTCGGTCTGCTCGGCGGTCAGGCTCTCAATGGTGGTGAGCACCTCACCGGTGGCTGGATTGCGGACGTCCACGCCGTGATCTTTGCCGACGATCCCCCAACCGGCACATTCATGGCAGGGCCCCGCCGGTACAGTGCCAGGCCGTGCCCCAGACAGAGACCGTCCAGTTCAACCTGGCCAAGGCGTTCGACACGCTCGTCGAGACCCTGGCCGACCGGGAATGCATTGTGTGGCGCGACCGCCGCCTCAGCTACGCCGACCTGCAGGAGCGCTCCCGGCGCCTCGCCTCCTACCTGCACGGCCGCGGCCTGGGCGTGTTCAAAGAACGGGACGCGCTGGCGGGCTGGGAGTCGGGGCAGGACCACGTGGCCCTGGCGCTGTACAACGGCAACGAGTATCTCGAGGGGATGCTGGGCTCGTACCGGGCCCGCGTCGCCCCGTTCAACGTCAACTACCGCTACGTGGGCGAGGAGCTGCAGTACCTGCTCAACGACGCCAAGCCCAAGGCCATGATCCTCCACTCCTCGCTGGCGCCGACCCTGGCCGAGGTCCTGCCCACGCTGGACTCGCCCCCCGAGGTGCTGCTCCAGGTCGAGGACGAATCGGGCCACCCCCTCCTCCCCGGGGCGGTCTGGTACGAGGAGGCGCTGGCCACATCGTCGCCCGATGGACCACCGGTGGATCCCTCCCCCGATGACCTCTACGTGCTCTACACGGGGGGCACGACCGGCATGCCCAAGGGCGTGCTGTGGCGTCAGCACGACATCTTCATGGCCGCTATGGGCGGGCGGCAGGTGGGCTCGTGGAACGTCGTCACCAGCTACGAGAACCTGACCGAGCGGCTGGCCACGAGCCACCCGGTGCGCCTGATGATCCTGCCGCCCCTCATGCACGGCGCGGCGCAGTGGGCCTGCTTCATGCTGATGGCCACGGGGGCCACGCTCATCTTCCCCGACGACACGCACCGGGTGGACCCGCCGGACGTGTGGGCGGTGGTCGAGCGCGAGAAGGCCAATTCAATGACCATCGTGGGCGATGCGGTACTGCGGCCCTTGCTCATGCAGCTCGACAAGCAGTCCTATGACCTCTCGGCGTTCTTCGCCGTCGGGAACGGCGGGGCGCCGCTGACGCCGGCCGTGCGGGCCATGGCGGTCGAGCGCATCCCCAATCTGATCATCTCGGACTCGGCGGGGTCGTCGGAGACCGGCGCGCAGATGCACGTGACGTCGATGGATGACGTCGAGGTGGGTTCCTTCTTGCCGGGGCCGGGGACGGTGGTCGTCGACGAGACGCTGTCGTACGTGCTCCCGCCGGGGCACGAGGGCAACGGGTGGCTGGCCCAGCAGGGCAATGTGCCGTTGGGGTATTTGGGTGACCCGGAGAAGACGGCGCGCACCTTCCCCGTCATTGACGGGGTGCGCTATTCGATCCCGGGTGATCGTGCCCGTCACCGGGTCGATGGGCAGATTGAGTTGCTCGGTCGTGATTCGGTGACGGTGAACTCGGGCGGCGAGAAGATCTTCGTGGAGGAGGTGGAGCGGGCGATCGCCGGCCACCCGGCCGTGGCCGATGTCGTGGTCGTCGGGCGCCCCTCCGAGCGCTGGGGCCAAGAGGTCGTGGCCGTGGTGCAATTGGCCGAGGGCGCTTCGACGACTCCTGATTCGGTGGTCGAGGAGGCCTCGGGCCACATCGCCCGCTACAAGCTGCCCAAGGCGGTGGTCTTCGTCGACGTCATCCAACGATCCCCTTCAGGCAAGGCGGACTACCGCTGGGCCGCCGAGACGGTGCTGAAGGCGGCCGATGGCGCTGCGCCAGGGTCGGAGTCCTAGCCACGACCTCCTCTGGTCCGGGATCGGGATCGGGATCGGGATCGGGATCGGGATCGGGATCGGGATCGGGATCGGGACCAGCCGGACCGACCGTCGCGACGTCGCGGCTGGTGCTGCGACCGTTCAACGACATGGACCGGTCAGCGTTCTTCGAGTTGAACACCCACCCGCGGGTGGTGGAACTACTGGGCTCGTCGTCCAGCCGGGCCGAGAGCGACGCCATGATCGATCGCTTCAGCGCTGAGATGAGCCGGGAGGGCTGGGGCTTCTGGGCCGTGGAGGTGGCGGGTGGCGCCCCGTTCATCGGCATGGTCGGACTGCACAGGATGGCGCCGACGATGCCGATCGCGCCAGGGATAGAGATCGGGTGGCGGCTCCATCCGGATCACTGGTCCCACGGCTACGCCACCGAGACGGCGCAGGCCTCGCTGGACTACGGGTTCGGCCAGGGAGGTCTGTCCGAGATCGTCGCCTTCACGACCACCGTGAACGCCCGCTCGCAGGCCGTGATGCGGCGCATCGGCATGGTGCGCGATGTTGACGGCGACTTCGACCACCCGCTCCTGCCCGAGGGCAGTCCGCTGCGGCGCCACGTGCTCTACCGGATCATGTCGCCGTCACACGCCGCCTCTAGCGTGGCGCCATGAGCGACAAGCCGAAGCCGAAGCCGAAGCCGAAGCCGGTAGTGAAGTCGGCGCCTGCGGTGAAGCGGTGCGACTGGGCGGGCAATGACCCCGACATGGTGACGTACCACGACTCCGAGTGGGGCGTGCCGGTGCACGACGACATCAAGCATTTCGAGTTCCTGGTGCTCGAGGGCGCGCAGGCGGGGTTGAGTTGGTCGACGATCCTGAAGCGCAGGGCGGGCTACGCCAAGGCCTTCGCCAACTTCGACGCCGCCAAGGTGGCCCGCTTCACGCCGGCCCGGGTGGAGAAGCTGCTCTTGGACCCCGGCATCATCCGCAACCGCTCCAAAGTCGAGTCCACCGTGCGCAACGCGCGCTTGTTCTTGGACGTGCAGAAGGAGTTCGGCTCGTTCGATGCCTACATCTGGGGCTTCGTGGGCGGGCGGACGCTGGTCCACAAGTGGCGCCGCACGGCACAGCTGCCTGCGGTGAGCGCGGAGTCGGAGGCCTTCAGCGCCGATCTGCGCCGCCGGGGCTTCCGCTTCGTGGGGCCGACCGTCTGCTACGCCCACCTGCAGGCCAGCGGGCTGATCAACGACCACCTGGTCGGTTGCTTCCGCTATGCCGAGCTCACAGGCTCCTGACCATCAGGACCCGGGACCCGAAGCGGCCCATCACGGACTCCTCCGGCGGCAGGCCGTGGGCGCGCAGGAAGTCGTCCGCCGTGCCCCTCTCGACGAAGCCGTCGGAGGCGTAGAAGGGGCCGTTCCACGGCACGTCCCGGTAGGTGGCGAGGGTGATCTCGTCGAAGTCGTGCTGCTGAGCCCACGCACACCCGGCCCGTAGGAGGGCCCGTCCAACGCCCTGACCGGCATGATCGGGGTGAACCGAGAGCTGCTCCAGATGAGTCCCGCCCGCTATGCCGTCGATGCGGCACAGGCCGACCGGGGGGTCGCCGGCCACCAGGACGACGAGCGCGTGGGCAAATTCTTGCGGTGTGCCGGGGCCGGGGAGCGGCCCGATGCCGAGAGGTTCGAACATGGCGTCCGCCGCGGCCTCGAGGTCGGGCAGCAACGTCAGTTCGTCGGGCCGCACGGGGCGAACGATCTGGGGCGGGGTGCCATCGCCTTCCACGTCGCGACGGTAGACGTCGTTTACGGGCAGGCTCCGAAGGGATCGATCTCGGCGTAGGACACGCCGAACTTCGCCTGCTCTGTCGACAGTTGGCCCGTCATGTACCAGGAGTTGGCGCTCTCGTTCATGTACGCCTGGGGGCAGGCGTCAGAGATGGCGATCGTGGGTCCGCTCGGACAGGCGTCGGGGTACTGGGGCGTCCCGTGCAGGCAGGTCATGGCCTCGTGGCCCTCGGCGTAGCCGGGGCAGTCCAGGGCGAAGCCCGGAGCCGCATAGGCCTGGAGGTA
>DATCEZ010000269.1:0-3810 GCA_036509775.1 Acidimicrobiales bacterium | reverse complement strand
GCTCCATGTGCTCGAGCGAGGGCGCAATGGTGGGCTCGCCGACCCACGCCGAGCCGCTCCCGTCAGCTGTCCGCCCGACCAGGCTCACCGCACCTGTCGGCTGCACGTGGGAGAGCCGCACGCCGGTGGAGCTGCCGAGGTACAGCGTGACGACGTCCTGCTCGGCAAAGCCCGCCAGCACGGCGTCGCGGGCACGGGCCCGCTCGAATGCGCCCGACAAGGCCGACAGCACGACCTCGAGGGCGCCCGCATCCGTCGTCTCGGGATCGAGCCCGAAGTCGCGGGCATCCGCCGGCCGGGTCTCCGACGGCTCCACCAGGGCAAAGGCATCGGCGGCCGGCGCCGCAGCCTGGGCGTCGGCCAGGGCGGCCGCCGCCATGTCGGCCACGCCGTCGACGCCGACTTCCCCGCTGCGCCGGGCGGAGCCGAACGAGTTGCCGTTGATCGCAATGACACTGACGGAGCGCCCGCGCTGCTCGCCGTTGGTCGTCGTCATGTTCAGCGCGTAGCGCACGTCGACGTGGCTGCTCTCTTCGACCAGCACCATGCACCCGTCCGCGCCGAGCGCGTCCGCCGCGGCAATGCCGCGCTCGACCAGCTCCTGGGCGGGGATCACCGCATCACCGCGTCACCGGCCGGACTCTTCGCGCGTGTTCAAGACGCGCACGCCCCGCACGAGAACCGACGGGCAGCCGTGCGACACCGGCGCCACCTGACCCGGCTGGCCCTTGCCGCAGTTGAAGGCGCCCCCGAGGACCCAGGTGGACTCGCCCCCCACGGCTTCCATGGCGCCCCAGAAGTCGGTCGTGGTGGCTTGATACGCCACGTCCTTCACCTGCCCGGCCAGCTTTCCGCCCTCAATGCGGTAGAAGCGCTGCCCGGTGAACTGGAAGTTGTAGCGCTGCATGTCGATGGACCAGCTCTTGTCGCCCACGATGTACACGCCGCGGTCCACGCTGGCGATCAACTCGTCCGTGCTCGGGCCGTCCGCTCCCGCGTGCGCCAGCGACACGTTGGCCATGCGTTGAATCGGCACGTGCATGGGCGAGTCGGCGAAGGCGCACCCGTTGGAGCGCTCGAAGCCCATGGAGGCCGCAATGGAGCGGTCCAGCTGGTAGCCGACCAGCGTGCCGTCGCGTACGAGGTCGAAGGACTGGGCCTCGACGCCCTCGTCGTCGATGCCGACGGTGGCCAGCCCATGGGGCACCGTGCGATCGCCCGTGATGTGCATGACGGGGGAGCCGTAGGCGAGCGAGCCGAGCTTGTCGAAGGTGGCGAATGAGGTCCCGGCGTAGGCCGCTTCGTAGCCGACGGCCCGGTCGAGCTCGGTGGCGTGCCCGATCGACTCGTGAATGGTGAGCCACAGGTTCGAGGGGTCGACCACCAGGTCGTAGGTCCCCGCCTCCACCGACGGCGCGCCGAGCTTCTCGGCCAGCAGCTCGGGCAGCTCGGCCAGCTCGGCGTCCCAGTGCCAGCCCCCGCCCGCGGCCGGACCGGTCAGGAACTCCCAGCCCCGTCCGACGGGCGGCGCCAGCGTCCGCATCGTCTCGAAGCCGTTGTCCGAGAGCGCCAGCGCCTCGAGCTGGGCCTGCAGGCGCACCCGGTGCTGCGTCGCCCGCGTCCCGTTCAGGTCGGCGAGGTAGGTCTGCTCCGACACGGCGAGGAGCGACGCCGAGGAGTGCGAGACCACCGGGTGTGCTTCGAGGCGCCTGCTCCACTCGGCCAGCAGCTCGACCTTGTCGGCCAGCGCCACGGTGGACGGGTCGATCTCGTAGGCGCTCGACCAGGTGACGTTGCCGTGCGCCGGCTCGGGCGCCAGCTCGACGCGCCCGCCGCCGGCCCGGCTGGTGACGCTCGCCATCTTCTTGGCCTGGCGCACCAGGTTGGCCGCCGCCTCGGGCCGGACGTCGACCGTGGCGGCGAAGCCCACCGCCCCATCGACCACGACGCGCACGCCCATGCCGAAGTTCGTGTCGTCGGCCGTCGTCTCGGGCTGGGCGTCGTGGAGACGGACCGTCTGGCTGCGGATGCGCTCGACCCGGAGCTCGGCGGCCTGACAGCCGGCGGACGCATCGAGTGCGGCATCGGCCAGGAGTGCGAGGTCGTCGGCCGCGAGCGGCATCAGTCGACCGGAGTCGGCTGGCGCACCGGCAGCCCGGCGGAGGTGTAGATGGCGTCGATGAGTTCCATGGTTCGGATCGCGTCGGCCGCTGTCGTGGGGAACGAACTCCCTTCCTCTACAGCGGCAACGAACGCCTCGAGCTGGAAGTCGTAACTCGCCTTGCGGCTGAAACGCTCCTTGCGGGTGCCGAGCGACGTCGTCACCTTCATGCGGTGGAAGTGCTGGGGGGCGAAGGGGTTGAGGACCGAGATCTTGCCGTTGTCGCCGGTGATCTCTGCGCCGAGCCGCAGCACCGAGGACGAGAACATGGAGCAGCCGATGTGCGCGCTGCCACCGTCGGGCAGCGAGAACTGGGCGTCCATGGCGCGGTCGACGCCGGGGGAGGAGAGCTTGGCCTCGGCGCTGATGACGCGCGGCCCCGGGGCCAGCAACCGGAGCAGGCTGATCGGATAGCAGCCCATGTCCATCGTGGCGCCACCGGCCAGGGCAAGCTGGTAGCGAATGTCACCCTTCTTCCACAGCGGAGCCGAGAAGGACACGTCGACCTTGGTGATGTTGCCGAGCTCGCCGGAGCGGACGATCTCCACCAGTCGCCTGGTGAGCGGGTGGTACTGGTAGTGGAAGGCCTCCATCACGATCACACCTGGGTTGCCGCTGGCTGCCTCGGCCACGGCCCGGGCCTCGTCGGCGTTGGCGGTGAAGGGCTTCTCGCACAGCACGTGCTTGCCGGCCCGCAGCGCCGCGATCGTCCAGTGCCCGTGCAGGCCGTTGGGGAGCGGGTTGTAGACGGCGTCGATCTCGGGGTCCTCCACCAGCGCCGTGTAGCTGTCCAGGACGCGAGGAATGCCCTGCTTACGGGCGAATTCGGCCGCCCGTTCCTTGTCGCGCGCTGCCACCGCCGTGACGACCGCCACGCCCGTCCTGCGGGCGGGCTTGATCAGTGCGGAGGGGGCGATACGGGCCGCTCCCAGGATGCCGATTCTCAGCACGCGGCGGTCACCGGGTGCGGTCGGCCGAAGGACAGTGAGTTGGGCACCCCTGGGACGTTTCCCCAGTATGGGACGGAGGGGTTGCCGCCGGGGACGGTGGGGCCAGACGCTGCATGAGCACGGACGCTAACGCACCTGCGGCACGGCCGACGATGGGTCACATCAAGGGCCTGGACGGCATCCGGGCCCTGTCGGTGCTGGCGATCATCGCGTTCCACACCGGCCTCAACTCGGTGCCGGGCGGCTTCTACGGCGTCGACTCCTTCTTCGTCCTTTCGGGCTTCCTGATCACCTCGCTCCTCGTGCGGGAGTGGAGCGGCACCGGGACCATCCGGCTGCGCCGCTTCTGGGCCGGCCGGGCGCGGCGCCTGCTGCCGGCGCTGTTCCTGCTGCTCGCCGTCTGCCTGGTCGTCGGCGCGACCGTCGAGCGCGGAAAGGTCGTCGGCCTGCCCGGCGACGCCCTCTCGGCGATCTTCTACTACTCCAACTGGCACTTCATCTTCGGGCACGAGAGCTACTTCACCCAGTTCGGCCGCCCCGGCATGCTGCGCCACCTGTGGTCGCTGGCGGTCGAGGAGCAGTTCTATCTGATCTGGCCGCCGCTGTTTCTGGCACTGATGTGGATCAGCCGGCGCCTGCTCGCGCCGGTCCTCGTCGCGGCCGCGGCCGTCGGCTCGACCGCGCTGATGTGGGAGCTCT
>DATCEZ010000268.1:0-18285 GCA_036509775.1 Acidimicrobiales bacterium | reverse complement strand
CCCCCCGCCATAAGCTCGCTCAGTATCATGCCGCACCTATGGCGACGATGCGGACGACTCGGCAGATGGAAACGGGTCGGCCGTGAGCTCCGTGCTGCAGCGTGGGGAGCTCGACGCAACTGACGGCGAGCCGTCGACGCGGTTCCGGCCGGCGCGTTGGCCGACGCTCGCCGTTGCGGTCGTGGCCATCGTCGTGGGTGAGATCCTGGCGTGGTTCCTGCTGCGCTCCCAGGGCTACGTCATCACCGGAGACTCGCCGCACTATCTGATTGTGGCCCAAGCCCTGAACCACCTGAGCGTCCATGTCCTCCCCGAGTACCGAACCGACCTCGCGAGCCATTACATCTACGCCTGGCCTCAGGGCGCCACCCTTTCGACGATTGGCCCGCACACCTTCCCCGGACCACACGGGGTCATCTTCGCCCAGGGCATCGGACTGCCGGCCCTCCTCGCGCCGTTCATCGCCGTTGGCAACGTGCCGCTCGCGCTCGTGGCGTTCTTCACCGTCAACGCCATCGGCTTCGTCTTCATCCACCAGCGGGCTTCGCGCCTCGCAGATCTGGGACGCGACGGTCAGCTCGTCTTCGCTCTTGCGCTTGCCTGCCCCGCGTTGTGGCTGGCGGCCACGCAGATCTACCCCGACCTGATCAGCGGCATCTTCCTCGCCTGCGGACTGATCGAGATGGCACTGGTGGAGCGCTCCGGTGCCTGGCGTTGGTCGTCCGTCGCCGTCATTGCGGTCGCATTCGCCGTCCCGCCCTGGTTCCAGATCAAGAACGCCTCAGTCGACGTCGTGGCGATCTTGGGACTGCTCGCCCTCCTGTACCTGCGCCGGATAGCGCTCGCCCCGGTGCTTGTCGTGATCGGTGTAGTTCTGGCCTCGTTCGTGCTCTTGTTCGCGTACAACCAGTACTACTTCGGCCATCTGCTGGGTCTCCCCCAGCCGAGCCCGAATTTCGGCACGCGCGGCTTCAAGGACACGTTCGCTCTCGTCCTCGATCGCGACCAGGGACTCCTGGTCCAATGCCCGACCGTCCTCTTTGGGTTGTTGGGCTTGTGGTACTCGCGCCGCACGACGCAGGTGACCAACGTCGTGCTGGTCCTCGGGGTGCTCGCCATCCTCGTCATCAACGGCACGCAACCGATCACCACCGCCTTCGGGGGAACAGCACTGGCCGGCCGCTTCCAATGGACCGTCCTGCCCTTGCTGCTCGCCTGGTCGCCGTTCTTCCTGAGGCGTCTCGAGGCCTACCGCCGACGGATCGCCGGCACCGCCCTCGTCGTGGGCGCCCTCTGGCTGGTCCAGGGCATTCCGATCCTGATCGGCGACCACACCTATACCAACGCGACCTACGCCCCGTTCGCCCCATGGGACCCAACCCTTTACCCAGGGTGGTGGGATTTCATCAACACGTCCCTGCCCTCGGTCGTACCGAAGTTCGGTCGGGTCGTGGCGGAGGAACTCCTCTTCGAAGTGGTGTTGATCGTCGCATGTGTGTGGCTCTTGGTTCGGCTGGTCACTGCGCGGCCGATCCAACTGGTCCGCGGCCTCGTCGTGGGCGCTGCCTCCGTCATTGTGCTCGTCGTGGTGGCCGTCGCGGTTCCCTCCGGTCCTGCGCCGGCCCAGCCGTTGACGTGGCCGGGCACGACCTTCGGAGGTCCCTGGAAGACGGGGAGTTCGCGTCTGACCACGACTCCGCTCGCGCTGGCCAACCTCGGGAAAGGCACCTTCAAAGTGACGGTGGTCGAGGCGGCCAACAGCGCAACGGGCCGTCCTTCGAGGCTGTTAGTCGTGACGACCCCCATTCAGCACATCGTCGCCTCGAACTGGTTCAACCTGGGACACCCGACAACCATGGCCAGCATGGTCGTGGGCATCGCAGCACCGGACGTGGCCCACGAGCATGTCGCGACGCTCGCACTGCCACCCACCACGTCCACCCGCCAGACGACGTTCGAGTTCTCCACCTCGGCCGCATCGGTCTTCTCCATCAGCATCGGCGTCAGTGCTCACAGCACTTTGGACGTCACATCCGTGCAACTGGAGAAGACCGCGAACTGACCACCATCTGGTGCGGCATGTTCCTTGGCATGGGAGGCACCCTGGCCGTGGTCGGCGTGCGGGCGCCGGACGAGCGCATCCTCGTCTGAGGCAGGTCGACGGGTCGATTATTGGATTGACCGGCCGCCCGATCGGACCCAGCGATGCGTGGAGAGTCGGACCGCACGGTCCACCGGTACTTGGTTCAAAAACTGTAAACGAGTCGGTTGAGACTTTTTGAGCACAATGGGCGACGCGTGGAGACGCCCGGAGACGCCCAGCTCCCGTTCAGTCGGGGCCTCAGGTGCCGGCGATCCCCACAATGGGTTGGTTCAGGTGCTGACCGCCCATCGATCCGCGGAAGGTGGCGTTGCCGTAGGAGAACAGGCCGCCGTCGGATGCAACGAACTGGTAGCCCTGCCCGTTGTTGGCGGGGTTGATCGCCACGATCGGCGCGGCCAGGAACTGACCGCCCATAGAGCCGTAGAACGGGGCGCCATAGCTGAAGATCCCTCCGTCGGACGCGACCAACCAGTAGCCACCAGTCTGCAGGTCGTTCGTCATGGCGACGATCGGAGCCTTCAGCTTCAAGGAGCCGGCTGATCCGAAGAACTGCGCGTCGCCGAAGGTGAAGATCCCCCCGTCCGATGCCACCAGGCGGTACCCGAGTCCGTCCGGCGCGGCGGCCATGCCGACGACAGGGCTGTTCAGACGCAGGCCTCCCGTCGAGCCCCAGTACAGCGCGTCGCCGAAGGTAAAGATCCCCCCGTCGGACGCGACGAGCCAGTAGCCTCTGCCGTCGGGGGTGGCCGCCATGCCGACGATCGGCTCGTTGAGGCGCTGGCCGCCCATCGAACCGTAGAAGGCGGCGCCGCCGAAGGTGAAGACACCGCCGTCGGCGGCAACCAACCAGTAGCCGCCCGTATTGGGTGCCTGGACCATGCCGACGATCGGTGCGTTGAGCGCCAAGCTGCCCGTCGACCCGCAGAAGGGGACGTTGCCGAAGCTGAAGATGCCGCCGTCTCTGGCCACCATGTCGTAGCCGCTGTATGCCGCCGAGGGCACGTTGCACGGGGGCGTCGAAGCTACCTGGCCGGTGAACCCTGTGAGTTGCGGGTCGTGGTGGAATTCCGGCCACGAGCCGGCCCCGACAGCCTGCGCTCCGTTCGAGGCCGGGATCTCGAAGTGCTCGACCACACCCTGTTCGTTGTTGTAGTTGTATCCGGCCACGGTGATGCCGACGTTCCCGTCAGCGTCGTCGGTGACCAGCGGTGAGTTAATGAATCCGAGGACGCTGTTGACGTCGGACCCGTCCGCGTTCAACTCGGCCAGCACCGCGCCAGAGACGCCGTCGAAGATCTCCACGCCGAAGGTGGTCGGCACCAGGAGGTCCTGGTGGCCGGTACCGAAGAGATCGGCCGTGGTGACGCTCCCCAGGCCCCTCCCGATGATCGGTGCGTGCCACACGGGTGCCCCATTCGACCCATTCAGCACCCAGACCGATCCGGTGGACCCGTTGTCCGTCTCTTCGACGACGTCCTCCGTGCCGTTGCCGAGCACATCGGCGAGGGCGGGGCTACTCTCCGTTTGCCCGTCCAGAGTCGTCGACCACTGCAGCCCGCACTCGTTGTTCACGGCCTTGACGGTGTTGGTGTCCGATGCGCCGGGGAAGAAATTGCCCGTGCCGAAGACCGCGCCGGTCGCCCCCCCGCCGAGAAAGCCGCCGACCGCAGGCGACGACACCACGTCCTGATTCGTGTCGTAACTGCAGATGAGCCCGCCGCGCCCGTTCAGGATCCGGAGGTGGCCTCCATCGGTGTAGTGGGTTCCGAGCGCGAACCCTGCCGTCTGGGTGCTCCCCTCGACGACTTCCGTCTGCCCGGTGCCGTAGAGGTCCGCCAGGGCTGAGGTCGCGAAGACGCTGTCGGAGAAGAAGGGCCAGCCCGGAAGGGTGGATCCGTTCGAAGCGTCGAGGGCGTACTCATGCTGGTCGAGAGACCCCGCCTCCACGTCGGTGCCACCCTGCAGCGAGCCCACACTCATGGAGGCCTCGACCGCATAGGCGGGCGCGTCGTCCGTTGCCGGATCGGTCACTGGGGTGTACCACTCGAGGTTCCCACCTGGTCCTATGGCCTGGTATCCGCCCTCGCCCGGGTTGCCGGACGTGCCCGAGCCCACAAAGACCGAGTCGTACGGACTCCCGTCGATAGGGGCCACGGAAGGAGTCGAGTCGATGGCCGACCCCACATTCGAGGGCCAACCGCTCACGGTGGAGCCGTCACTGAGATGGAAGGCGTAGACCTGCCCACGGATGTCTCCGACCACCACCGATGGGCCGTCACCGTCGAGCATCGCGATGTTCGGGGACGATTGCTCGATCGGCGAGCCGCTGTCGTCGAGCACCTGCGACCACTGCGGCGTGCTCGCCCAGGCCGGATTGGCCGCGCCGGCGTGTGGCGCATCTGTCACGTCCGACAGTCCGTACAGCAATCCGCTCACGAGCAGAGTGACAGGAGCGAGGCGGAACAGCAACCGGCCACGCCGACGCACCCGTGCCCCGGCTCCCGACTCTGGACGCGCGCAGCGGACCGCGGGGAGATCGAAACCGCTCATCGTCCCTTCCCGCGCACCACGAGGCGCCGATCCACCATGACGGAACGCATCGTACCGTAGCGATCTGCATCGATTGCCTTGCCGAGACGCCCCCCAGCCGGCGCGCCAACCCTGGATGCAGGCCCGCGGCCCGATTGGCGTTTCGCCCAGCCGGTCCCGAAGGCAGACCGGTTCCCTGGCCTAGAGTGACGGCCCATGTTCAGGCGACGTGACACGGAGACAGCGGGCGGTGGCGCGGCGAATCCCGGTCCAGTCGCGCTCCCGGCGCCGCGTCAGCCCTTGCTGCCCACGTACCCGCCCAGGGGCTACCTGGGCCAGCTCGACCCAGCCTTCCAGTCGGCCCTGTCGAAGCGACGCGAAGGCGCCAACCTCGAAGACTTCGTCTGGTACCACGCCACCGAGCTCCCCGACGGGACCGTGCTGCCGGGCGTCTGGGATCTGCGGGGCCATGAGTCCACCTACTTGGGCGGCGTTGACTTCGCCGGCAAGCGCGTGCTCGAGCTCGGCCCGGCCACCGGGTATTTGACCTTCCACATGGAGCGAATGGGCGCAGAGGTTGTCTCCTTCGAGGCCGGGTTCGATGTGTCCATCGACACGCTGCCGGTGAAGGGCGAGGACCAGCCATGGGAGCGTCTGCGCGTCATGCAGGAGACGATCGATCGCAACCACGACGCCTGGTGGTACCTGCACCGCACCTTCGGCTCGTCCGCCAAGTTCGTCCAGGGGAACATCTACGACATGCCGGGCGATCTCGGCATCTTCGACATCACCGTGGTCGGGGCCATCCTTCTTCACCTCCGCGAGCCGTGGGGGGCGCTCTCGCAGGCGGCCCAGCGCACAACCGAGACCATGGTGGTGACCGAGCCGCTGCAAGACGACCTCGACCCGCCCGAAACCAACATCATGCGCTTCTCGCCGTCGGCCGAGCACCACTTGACCAACTGGTGGTCGATCTATCCCGGAGCCGTCGACTCCATGCTGGGACGATGCGGCTTCGGGAAGACCGAGACCACCATGCACAGCCAGCGTCACCACCTGGCCCACGACATCGGGAGCGATGCGATCGATCAGCGCATGTACACGGTGGTCGGTCACCCCGTCTTCTGATCCGGCGTCACCGCATCGTCCTGCGGCGTCAGAGCAAGCCGGGGGTGCCCCGCCCACGTGCCACCACCGACGTGAGGAACTCGTCGTAGCGGTCCACCAGGACCGGCCAGCGGAAGTGCCGGTCCACGAAGGCGCGCCCGCGGCTCCCCAGGACGGCCCGCAGAGGGGCGTCCGACACGAGGCGGTCGAGGGTCGCCTCGAATTCGGGGTAGGAGGTGAACCACAGGCCCCCACCCGAGCGTTCACAATGCTCTCTGGTCGGCCCGCAGGATCCGTTGACGAGGACGGGCAGCTCTTCGACCCAGGCCTCGATCACGACGAGCGAGAACGACTCCAGCGCCGAGGGCGAGACCGCCACGAGCGCACCGCGCATGATGTCCCACTTGTCGGCCTCGCTCACGGCGCCGGTGACGACGATGTCAGGATGCGGCGAAAGATCCACGGAAACGGGCCCGACGAGGGCGAGGGCGAGCGGTCCCGGGTGGCGCTCCTTGTAGGTCGCGAAGAACGACGCCAGCATTTTGGAGCCCTTGTGCTCGTCGACGCGTCCGACGCAGACGATGTAGGGGCGCTCCCCCACCCCGAGGATCTCGGAACCGGGCCGTCCGGCGCCCTGGGAGTCACCCACCCCGAGGCCCAGGACGATCTGGGGGCGCTCCGCCACCTGATACATCCGCTCCACGAGGGTCCGCTCCGACGCCGTGTAGAAGCAGAAGGCGTCGGCGTCGCCGAACGTGCCACGGAAGACCGGCAGGTACAGGGCGGGCTCGTCGTGCGCGGCGGGGTGGAAGACCGCCGGCGCTCGCACCTTGCCGATGGCCGCCACCGTCGGGTGATACAGGTATGGCGAGAAGGCGACCACATCAGCGTCCGATGCGACCACAGCGTCGACGAGTTGGGGTGAGACGGGGCCGTTGTAATCGACCCACCTGACGCCCTGCTCCCTCGTGGCCAGGCGGGGGGCGAGCCGCACCATCCCGTCGAGCCCATAGAAATCAGGGAGGCGGCCGTGCGCCGATGGGTGGCGATGCACGGCCACTCCATTGATGTCGGTCGTCCCTGGTTCGAGCTCGTCGGCCCAGGTGATGGCGTCCAGGGCACAGGTCGTGTGGACCTCGGCGTCCCAGTCCGTCAGGGCGCATAGGTGCTCGGCCAACTGGCGGACCGCCGTCTCGGCGCCGCCCATGATCTCGGGCCCGTACCGCGGCGTCACGAAGGCCACCTTGGCGCTCATGCCGTCCTCACAGCTGCAGCCACGAGCTCGACCATGCGGGTGGCCGGCGCGTCGCTGGACAGCTCAGCCGCTCGGCGGACGCCCGCCGCGGTCAAGGCGGAGCGGAGCTGCTGGTCGGTGTGCACCCGGTGCAGTGCCGCCGCAATGTACGAGGGGTCGGCGGCGGCTAGGACGAGAGCGCCATCGGCGACCGTGTCGCGCACGCCGCCGGCATCTCGTGTGACGACGGGGACTCCGGTCACCATCGCCTCGACGAGCGGGACCCCAAACCCCTCGTGCGCCGAGAGCGAGAGGTAGACGTCCGCCGCCGCGAAGTACGCCGCCAACGCCGCGTCCGATACCTCGCCCGGCAGCCGCACGGCCGCGGCGAGACCGAGATCATCCACGAAGCCCTGCAAGGCCTTGGTGTACTCGAAGCTCGAGGTGCCGCCCACCAGGTGCAGCCGGGCCTTGGCGTCATACAGCCGGCGATAGGCCCACATCGCCTTCACCAGTTCGTGCTGCGCCTTGGAGGGCACGATCCGCCCGACGAAGAGGATGTCGCTCCCGCCCTCAGCCCCAAGCCGAGCCAGTTCGGCCGCCACCCTCGGATCGGGAGTGCCGGCCACGCGTCGGTAGTCCGCCAGCACGGGGACGACCTCGGTCCAGCGGCAGCCCGCGTCTCTGAGCTCACTCTGGCTGAATCGGCTCTTCGCCAGCCCGAGCAGAGCCCGAGGTGCCAGAAGCGCGAGCTCGTCTGCCGCCGCCGCGGCCCGTTCCACACTGCGTGGCTCCCAGCCCGTGAAGTACTCGGGCCCGGTGAAGTTGTGGAAGTCCAGAATCAGCGGCAGCCCTTGCTCGGCCAGATAGCCCGCCACCGCCGAAGATGTCGTGAACTGGTAGATCGCCACGTCGCCCGGCGCGGCGTGTTCGGGGTACATCCAGTGCTTGCGGGCCTCGGAAGCGAGGTCGTCGTGGATCGCCTCGGCGAAGATGTCGGAGCGCCAGCCCGCCGCCCGGAGCGCGTCACGCAGCTTCAGGGCGTGGGTCCCCGTGGCGTCATGCGGGTTGAGGGTGGCGATGAACTGGTGCACCGCCACCGGCGTCCCGGCGGCGGTGGTCACCGCTCCGCAGGCTCGTACGGCGACGTGATCGCCGACCGGACCGCGACGACAAGGAAGTCGTCACCACCGGGACCGGCATGCTCGACCGCCTCGTAGCCGCTCTGCTCCAGCACGCTGCACCAGGTATCGGGCCGCAACGGTCGCCCCGGTGCGAGGTCTGCCTCGGGCGGCGCATCCGGGGAGTCCCAGGCCTGCCGGGTCACGGAGTGCACGACGAGCGTCCCGCCAGGCGCCAACCGTGTCCCGATCACCGCCAACAGTTGGGCGCGCTCAGTGCCGGCCATACCGTCGACCGTGCCACTCAGCACGACGGCAGCCAGGCCTGCCGGGGCCACCGCCCGGAGGTGCGGAGCGACAGGCTCCGCCCGTAGGTCGAGGCCACCGAGCTCCGCGCTGTCGACAAGGCGGGGACGTGGGTCGACGCCGTAGGCGTCGCCGCCCGCTGCCACCATGCGCCGCACTAGCCAGCCGTCGCCACAGGCGACGTGGAGGACGCGCCCAGGGGCCTTGGCTGCGGCCGCCACGGCGGGTCCCACCCACCAGGCCTCCGCGTGGACGAGGGCCGGGAATTCGACGACACCCGCCGGCGGGACGCTCTGGCTCTCCACCCGCCGCTCGAGCTCGCCGAGGCGATCGTCGACGATGTGCAGGGCACGGCTGACCGCCGACGCCGACTGGCTCATCTGGTGGGTCAGCCACCCCACGTACCACAGGAGGAGCGAGCGCATCCCCTTCTTGACCGCCGCCCCGGCAGCTCGTTCTGATTCGACTGGGACCACCGGGTCGATGAAGGTGGCGGCGTCCACCATCCGCAGCGCGTCACCGAGATCTCCGCCCCGACCGGCCACGGGCGAATGGGCCAGGAAGAGCTCATCGAGCTCCCGCTCGAGCTTCGGGGGAAGGTCCCCGGACGTCCGCCGCAAACGGACCTCCTCCGCTATTTCCGCCATGACCTGCTCGACATACGCCCGCGGATCTTCGGGCGCCATCGCCCCTGCGTCGCTCACTCTGCTCGCCCGTTCAGTACGGCTGCGCCATGACGGCGGGCGCGTCGCGATCGGTCCCGCTCGAGATCAGCGCGGCATGGACGTCCATGCGGATCGAACCCGTCATTTTCCCGGGGTTCATGACCTCGAATGAGCCGGCGTGCTCCTGCCAGTCATACAGGATGCCACTGCGACTCTGAATACCGAGGGCGAAGGAGAAGTTGCCGTCGAGCAGGGGCATCTGGACGATTCCGAAATGCATGACACTCGTACCCGCGGGCGCCTGGATCTGCACCCCGATGATGGACGTGTCGGTCCGCATGGCGATGTTCCCGAAACTGTCGTGTATCTCCAGCGAGAACACCACGTCCTCCATGGCGTGGAGCGCATCGAACTCCACTCGGATGATCAGGTCATCGCCGGAACGCATGTACTGCACAGTGTTGTCGCCCGAGTAGATGCGGTGGACGGAGCGAAACCGGACGGGCCGCTCCTCGTCAGGGAGGGCATCGCTCTGCAGCGAATCCGGCGTGGCCGGCACGGCAATGAGGGTCGGGTCGACGATCGACATGACCGCCCCTTCCGCCATCAGGCCCTCCCGGAAGATTCGGGTCGCTTCGCCCGGCTCCGCCTCGGCGATCAACCGACCGTGACTGAGCACGATGCCCCGGTCACAGATGCTACGCACGTTGTCGGCCGAGTGCGTCACCAAGAGGATGGTCCGACCTTCCTTCTGGAACTGCATGATCCGGTCGATGCACTTGCGTTGGAAGCGCTCGTCCCCCACTGCGAGCACCTCGTCGACGACCAGGACGTCGGGATCCATGTTGACGGCAACGGCGAAGCCCAGCCGCACGTACATGCCCGACGAGTAGAATTTCACCGGGCCGTCGATGAACTCCTCGAGCTCCGAGAAGTCCACGATGGCGTCGAAGACCTTGTCGACATCTCGCTTGGACATGCCGAGCAGCGAGCCGTTCAAGTAGATGTTCTCCCGGCCGGTCAGGTCCTGCTGGAAGCCGGCGCCGAGCTCGAGCAGCCCGGCCAACTTGCCCCGTACCGCCACCTCGCCCGAGGTGGGCTGCAGGACGCCGCAGATGCACTTGAGGAGCGTCGATTTGCCCGAGCCGTTGCGCCCCAGGATCCCGACGGTTTCGCCCTGATTGACGGTCAGCGAGACCTCGTTGAGCGCCCAGAAGTCGTCGGACTGCTGTCGCTTCCCGCCGTGGATGAGTCGCTCTTTGAGGGAGTTGTACTGGCCGTGGGCCAGGCGGAAACGCTTGGAGACGTTGCGCACGTCGACGGCGAAGTCGCTCACCGACTAGAGCTCCTCGGCGAAGTTGCCCTCGAGGCGGCCGAAGATGGCGAGGGCGACCAGGAAAAGGAGGAGGGAGAGCACCAGCACAATGAGGACCAGCACGACGTACCAAAGGTACCCCTGGGTCGGGAGGACCTGCGTGACCGTGCCCGAAATGGTGACCACCGGGTGCGCGTAGAGGCAACGCTGGAAGGCCAGGATGAGAGGCGTCACGGGGTTGAGGAAGTAGATCCACGTGAGCCCCCGCGGCCCCAGCTTCTTCTCGACGGTCCAGTACGAGTACACGATCGGGCAGGCCCAGAACCAGGCAGTGAGGACCACTTCGATCAGGTGTTGCGTGTCGCGCAGGTACACGTTGATCGATGACAGCAGGACGCTCAGCGCCGCGGCCAAGATCACGCCGGTGATGAGCGCGAGAACGAGGACGGGGAAATACGCCAAGTCAGGCGGGGCCTGCAGCACAACCATGAAGATCACCATGACGATGGCCTGGAAGAAGAAGAAGACGCAGGCGGAGCCGACCGCTGCCAGGGCCAGGATCTCGCGTGGGAACGACACCTTCTTGACGATGCCGGCGTTGTTCACCACGACACCGGTACCGGTGAGGACGCCCAACGAGAACAGATTCCAGAGAAGGAGTCCGGAGAAAAGGAAGATCACGAAGTTGGGCATCTTGTTGCCCAGGACGATGCTGAAGACGAAGAAGTAGATGGCCAGCGTCATGGCTGGAGCCACCATCGACCACACGAGGCCGAGGGCCGAGTTCTTGTACTTGACCTTGATTTCGGTGCGAACGAGATAGATCAGCAGCTCGCGCGAGAGCCAGATCTCGTGGAGACGCTTTCGGACACTGATGGTCGGCGAGACGACACGCGTCACCGACCCCGCCAGCGCGACGGTACGACTGACGCCGGCCGCTTCGGCCGCCACCGGCGAGCCGTCCGCCACCCTGACTTCGGCGTCGCCCTTCAGCTGTCGGCTTGCGTCCGACGAAGATGCCGGGACGTCGACAGCCACGCCTATTTGGTCCCCACAGCCGCCGCAGTCGAGCGGTCGATCACCTTGTCGATGAAGCCGTACTCGCAGGCCTCCTCCGCGGTGAACCAACGGTCGCGGTCCGAGTCGGTCTCAATGCGCTCCAGGGGCTGGCCGGTGTGAAAGGCGATCCGCTCCGCCATCATCCGCTTGAGGTAGATGATCTGTTCGGCCTGAATGGCGATGTCCGCCGCTTGACCCTGCATGGAGCCCGAGGGCTGGTGCATCAGGATGCGGGAGTGAGGCAAGGCGTAGCGCTTGCCCGGGGCACCGGCACAGAGCAGGAACTGGCCCATACTCGCCGCTAATCCGACGCAGATGGTCGAGACGTCGGGCCGGACGTATTGCATCGTGTCGTAGATCGCCAACCCGTCCGTGACGGACCCACCCGGCGAATTGATGTACAGCGAAATGTCCTTGTCAGGATCCTCGGCCTCGAGGAGCACGAGCTGCGCACAGACGAGGTTGGCTGTCACCTGGTCGATCGCGCTGCCGATGAAGACGATTCGCTCTTTGAGCAGCTGCTGGAAGACCCGTCCGGCCGACTCCAGGTCACCCCCTGCGGCAGTGATGGGAGGGGTGGCGAAGGCGTTTTGCATGACTGGGAGGTTAGCGGGCGGAGGGAGTACCCGAGGGCACACCGCCGTAGACTCCCTGCTCACCCGCATGGCGGGTCCGCTGCGGGCGTGGCGGAATTGGCAGACGCGTCGGGTTTAGGTCCCGGTCCCCGAAAGGGGGTGGAGGTTCGAGTCCTCTCGCCCGCACAGAACTGAGTGCCGGAGTTCGTGCCGCCCCGCTCAGCCCGGCACCCGGCACAGGTAGGCCAGCAGGTAGCAGTCCTCGATCTGATGGAAGAGCCCGCGTGCCTTCGCTGTCTCGTCGGCATCGAACCGGCCCGCAGACAGGCTCGGGGCGGCGTGGTTCAGGCCCCAGGCACCGACGACATCGAAGCCGGCCGCGCCGAGCTTCGTGCGCATTTCGTCATCGGTGTATTCGTATTCGTGATCGGGGTCGATGAACTCGTCCTGCTGCAGTCGGGTCACCCGGGCGTTCGGCGTATCGAGACCGAGGTAGCCACCCGGCCGGAGGACTCGGCGGACCTCCGACAACACCCTTTCGGCCGACTCGGTCGTCACGTGCTCAATAGATTGACCGCTGTAGACGAGGTCCACCGAGCTGTCGGCATAGTCGGACAGGTCGACCATGGAGTGGTAGCGGTAGCGCACCGGGCCCAGTGGCGTCTGCGTGATCTCGGGCGCATCCACCTCGCGGTAGAGCGCGTCCCGCTCCTCGGAGGGCAGATCGACCACGACGAGGTCGTCGAACACATACGGATAACCCATCAGCACCAGTGCACCGATGGGGTTGCCCAGCGAGGTGCCGCCCAGATCGAGAATGACCCTCGCCGGCGGGAGGGACCGTACGAACATCATTCGGCTGAGGTGCAGTGAGCGGGCCAGTCCGGGAAACGGGCTGACCGTCCACCACTCCCCCGACGCGATTGCCGCGGCCGCCAATTCCTGCGGCGTCAGGCTGCCGTTGCGCAGCTGTTCGAGGTAGCTCGCAGTGCCCGTCGCATCAGGCTCTCGTGCGAGGATCAACTCGTAGACGATGTCGAGGACGTCTTGGGCCGACCGCCGCGACAATCCGCGCCACCCAGCTGCGGTCGGGACGGAACGAGAGCCGCCGCGCAGGCGCCGGGCGGTTCCTCGCCACGTCGGCATCGAAGGGACACGCTAACGGGTCCGATCGGTGGGTTGCACCCAGTAGCTTCATCCGCGTGCCCCACCTCGTCGCCGCGCCGGACAAGTTCCGGGGCACAGCAGCAGCCGGCGAGGTGGCGGCCGCCATGGCCGGTGCCGCCCGGGCGGCCGGCTGGACGGCCGACGAGGTGCCCATGTCCGACGGCGGCGAGGGCCTGCTCCTCGCCGTCGGCGGGGCTCGGCGGACGACCATCGTCACCGGCCCGCTCGGCGCCAGGGTCGAGGCCGGGTGGAGCCTGCTCGGCGGGCCGGGGGACGTCGGACCCTTGACCGCCGTCATTGAGATGTCCCGTGCCGCGGGGCGTGCGCTGCTCCCGCGGCCGCGAGGCGACGACCCGGTGCGCGCCAGTACGACCGGCGTCGGGGAGCTTCTGCTTGCCGCGCGCGACGCGGGGGCCCGGCGCATCGTGATCGGTTGTGGTGGGTCCTCCACGACCGACGGCGGCGTGGGCGCCTACGAGGCGGTCGGCACCCCCGCCGCACTGGGAGGGATTGAACTGGTCGTCGCCTGCGACGTCACGACGCGCTTCGGCGATGCGGCTGCCGTCTTCGGCCCGCAGAAGGGGGCCACCGCCACGCAGGTGGCCGAGCTCGGCCGGCGGCTCGCCGAGGTGGCGGCGCGCTACCGCCGCGAGACCGGTGTCGACGTCACCAGAGTCCCCGGTGGAGGCGCGGCAGGGGGATTGGCGGGGGGCCTCGTCGCCCTGGGTGCCCGCATTGAGCCCGGTTTCCATTTCGTGGCTGGCCTGGTCGGCCTGGGCGAGCGCCTGGAGCGGGCGGACCTCGCCGTGACAGGGGAGGGACACCTCGACCCCCCGTCGTTCCACGGCAAGGTGCCGGGCGGGGTGCTGGAGCTGGCTCGGGCCCGCGGCGAGCGCGGCCGGTCGTTGCCGGTGCTGTGCATCGCCGGAGGTGCCGACGCGTCGGTCCTGGCGTCGCCGCCCGCAGGCCTGGACGTGGTCAGCCTGGCGGCCCGCTTCGGCAAGGCCAGGGCCAGGAACGAAACGGTGGCGTTGATCAGCCTGGTCACCGCCGAATGGCTGCCGCGGTTTTGCCCCTGAACCGGCCCATCGGCCACACTGCTGGCGCGTCACGGCGGCCATCGGCCCCGCCGCAGGGCCCTCCCTAGCCGGGACGGCCTGCTGGGCGCATCGACCGGAACAGGGAGGCATCACAATGGGACTGCTGGACGGCAAGGTGGCGGTCGTCACCGGCGCAGGACGAGGCATCGGACGCGAAGAGGCACTGGTCCTCGCCGGCGAAGGCGCGCGGGTCATCGTCAACGATGTCGGTGCCGGGCTGCACGGCGAGAGCTCGCAGGACGCGCACCCCGCCGAAGAGGTCGTGGCGCTGATTCAGGAGCGGGGCGGCGAGGCGGCCGTGAACGGCGACGACATCAGCACTTGGGCCGGTGGCAAGAACGTCGTCGATCAGGCGATCGACACCTTCGGCGCCCTGGACATTCTGGTCAACAACGCCGGGATCCTGCGGGACAAGATGTCCTTCAACATGGACGAGTCGGACTGGGACGATGTGATCCGGGTCCACCTGAAGGGTCACTTCGCCGCCACGCATCACGCCGCCGTGTACTGGCGCAACCGGGCCAAGTCTGGCGAGGACGTCACGGGCCGCATCATCAACACATCGTCGGAGGCCGGACTGTACGGCAACGCCGGCCAGGCCAACTACGCCGCAGCCAAGGCCGGCATTGCCGCCCTCACCTGGGTCGAGGCCCGGGAGCTCGGACGCTACGGGGTCACGTCCAATGCGATTGCGCCGCGGGCCCGCACACGGATGACCGAGACCATCTTCGGCGGTGACGGCATGAGCGCCGGCGAAGGCGGCTTCGACGCCTGGGACCCGCAGAACATCGCCAATGTGGCGTGCTTCCTGGCGGCACCGGCCTCGGCTGACATCACCGGGCAGATCCTCGTCGTCTTCGGCGGCAACATCTATGCCGTGAGCGCCTTCAAGGCCGTCGGCCAGGTCACACGCGACGCGGCGTGGACGCCCGAGGAGCTCGTCGCCGCCAAGGGCGACCTCTTCAAGGGCATCAGCTCCGGGGTGCCGGACTTCAGCTTCATCTAATCCCGCCGCGTCGCTCGCCCCCAGGCGAGCGGGCTTGGAACGGGTGACGAATGACGAGCAGCGTCGCCACCTGCGCGCCGGGGCCTCGCCGTGGCTGCTACCTTGCGCACCAATGCGGACGGCTTCCGTGTGGTCGTCTCCGGACCTCTCGTGACTGACACGGCGTCCGTCCTGGCCGACGACGTAGTGACGCCACCGCACGGAACTCCCCGCCACGCCCGCACCGACTCGCGGCGCGGGTGGCTGGTCACTGCCGCCTACCTGGGTCTGTCGATTCTGGCCAACCGGTCAGCCTGGGCCCACGGGATCGGGCACAGCATTCAAACCTCGGGAGGCAACGACGTTCCTGAGGAGATCTGGTTCCTCGCACAGACGCCGTGGGTCCTGCTGCATGGCCACAACCCGCTCGTCAACAACTGGCTGAACGCGCCCGGCGGCATCAACCTGATGGACAACACCACCATGCCGCTGTTGGGGATTCTTGGCTTCCCCATCACCGTGCTGTTCGGTCCCATCGCCACGTTCAACGTGTTGATCAATCTGTCGATCTTCACCTCGGCCCTGACCTTCTTCTTCATGGCGAGGCGCTTCGTGCGTTGGTGGCCGGCCGCATTCGTGGGCGGCCTGGCCTACGGGTTCTCCCCCTTCACGGCGGGCACAGCCAACGGCCACATCTTCCTGTTGTTCCAAGCGATCCCACCGCTGGTGATCCTGTTCGTCGACAAATTCTTCCGGTCGGAGACGACGTCCCCCGTGTGGTCGGGCATTGCCGTCGGACTCTGTTTCGTGGCCCAGTTCTTCGTCTCGACCGAGGCCTTCGCGTCCCTGGCCGTGATGACTGTCATTGCGGCGATCCTCGGTGGCGGCCTGGCGTTGTGGAAGCACGTGCCACTGGATCGCCGGCGATTGGTGACCTTTGGAGGGTGTGCCGCCGTGGTCATCGTCCTGGGCGTCGGTTACGGCGCGTGGCTGGCCGTGGCCGGGCCCCACCACATCACCGGACCGGCCCAGCCGACTGTGGTGAGCGCAGGTCTCTCAGCGGACCCCTTGAGCTTCGTCGTGCCGACGCTCGATCAGCGCTTCACCCTCGGCCACGAGTCGTTGGGGGACTCCCTCGTGGCGGCGCGTGACGCGAACTGGCACATCATCTTCGACTCGCCGATCGAGAACGGCGCCTACATCGGCATCCCGTTGATCGTGGCGCTCGTGATCGGCAGTGTCGCGTTGCGACGCAAACGGATTGCCCTCTTCTGCACGGCCATGGGTGCCATTGCCCTCGTCATGTCGATGGGCTCCCACCTCCACGTCGACGGGCACCGGACAGGCATCCCACTGCCGTTCATCGTGATTGAGCACCTCCCGCTCCTCAACAGCAGCGTGGCCTCGCGCTGGATCACCTACTTCTGGCTCTTCGCGGCGCTGCTGCTGGCGCTGCTCCTCGACACAGTCTTCGCAGCGGTGGTGGCGGGCGGCCGCGCCGGCAGGGCCGGCGCCGCAGTGGTCGCCGGCGTCCTGGCAGTCGTGGTCCTGCTTCCGCTTGTGCCAGCGTGGCCCTATGCGTCGGCGCCGGCGTCGGTCCCGGCCTGGTTCACCGGCGCGGCGCGGTCCCTTCCGGCCGGCTCGGCCGCGCTCGTCTATCCGATCGCCAGCTCCTCGGAAGACTCGGCCATGTTGTGGCAGGCCATGGCGAATATGCAGTTCCGTCAGCCCGGTGGGTTCGCCGTCATTCCGGGCGCCGACGGCGCCAACACGTTCAATGGTGATCCGTCCCCGCTGCAGGGGGCCCTGGCCGTGTGCGAGGGCGGCGCGCAGACGCCGCCGGCCTTCCCGGCCGAGGACCTCCGTGCCCAATTGCGGGCGTGGAACACGCAGACGGTCGCCGTGGCGACGACCGCGCCCGGCAGCGCCTGCGCGAAGGAGCTCTTCACCGAAGCCCTCGGCCCGCCACAGGCAACGGGTGGCGTCCTCGTCTGGCACCCCCACAACGACGCGTGGTGAGCAACGGTCGACCCCGACTGAAGACGTCGCTGCGACGACGAAGTCACAGCTCGGACGGTCCGACGAGGACTCACCTTCGACAACCGTGGTCCTGAGGCGTTCCCGGAAGGAGCACCACACGGCGCCCGGATGTGCGGCAACATGGCGCCATGGCACACGACCGAAAATTCCGCTTCGCCGCGCAACTCAGCAAGGCGCCCGACGGCTCCGCCCGCTCGTGGGCCGCGCAGGCCCGCAAGGTGGAGGACCTCGGCTATAGCGCGTTGCTCATGCCCGACCACTTCGGGGACCAGCTGGCGCCCGTGCCAGCCCTGGCCGCGGTGGCCGCTGCCACTACCACGCTCCGCATGGGGTCGCTGGTCTTCGGCAACGACTACCGGCACCCCTTCGTGCTGGCCAAGGAGGCGGCCACGCTCGACTTGCTGAGCGACGGTCGCTTCGAAATGAGCCTCGGTGCCGGCTGGATGCGCACCGACTACGACGAGGCCGGGCTGGCCTACGACGACCCGGCCGTGCGCGTAGCACGCTTCGAAGAGGCCGTGAAGGTGGTGCAGGGCCTGCTCCGAACCGACGGGCCGTTCAACTTCCACGGCGAGCACTACGAGGTGCTGGGTCACACCCTCACGCCGCGTCCCGTGCAGCAGCCCGGGCCCCCACTCATCATCGGCGGCGGCGGGAAAAGGGTGCTGTCCTTCGCCGCCCGCCAGGCCGACATCGTGAGCATCAACGTGAACCTGCGCGAGGGCACGGGTGGTGCCGAGACCGCAGGGGACGCCACTCCCGAACGGACCCGGACGAAGATCGGTTGGGTGAAGGAGGCAGCCGGCGACCGCTTCGCCGACCTGGAGCTCAACTCGCTCATCGGCTTCGTCATGGTGACCGACGACGCTGCCGCGCTGGCCGGCCAGATGGGCCCCGCCTTCGGCATCAATGCGGCCGACGCGCTGCATGTGCCCTTGGCGCTCATCGGAACGCTCGACGAAATGGCCGAGGAACTCG
>DATCEZ010000267.1:0-17537 GCA_036509775.1 Acidimicrobiales bacterium | reverse complement strand
AAGGAAGGAGGGGACGTCGAAATCGTCGTCACCCAGATCAAACTCGTCGTCGGTGCTGGCGGTGGACTCGCCGAAGATGTCCACCGTCTCGCCGACGGCTTCGCTCTCGCCGGTGCCGCTGAAGATCGACGACACCCGATCGGCGGCGACCGGCCGGGTGCCATCCTCCCAGCGCTCGAATCCGGCGGCGATGACGGTGACCCGAACCTCGTCCCCCATGTTGTCGTCGATCACCGCTCCGAAAATGATGTTGGCGTCGGCGTGGGCCACCCCGTGAATGATCTCGGCCGCCTCGTTCACCTCGAACAGTCCGAGATCCGAACCCCCCGCAATGTTGAGGAGGATCCCGCGGGCCCCTTCAATGGAGGCTTCCAACAGCGGGCTGGTAATGGCCGCCCGGGCGGCGTTGGCGGCCCGACCCTCACCGATGGAGCTGCCGATCCCCATGATTGCCGTGCCGGCATTGGTCATGACCATCTTGACGTCGGCGAAGTCGGTGTTGATCAGTCCGGGAACCGTGATGAGGTCGGTGATGCCGCGCACGCCCTGCAGGAGGACCTCGTCGGCCATCTTGAAGGCGTTCACCATGCTGGTCTTGTCATTGGAGACCGTGAGGAGACGGTCATTGGGAATGACGATGAGGGTGTCGACCTTCTCCTTGAGGATCTGGATGCCCGTATCGGCCTGCACGGCCCGACGGCGACCCTCGAACGTGAAGGGCCGTGTCACCACTCCGATGGTCAGTGCCCCCACGCTCTTGGCGATTTCGGCCACCACCGGTGCGGCCCCGGTGCCGGTACCGCCGCCCTTGCCCGCCGTGATGAAGACCATGTCGGCGCCCTGCAGCGCCTCCTCAATTTCGACCCGGTGCTCCTCGGCCGCCAGCCGGCCCACTTCGGGGTCGCTCCCGGCGCCGAGCCCGCGGGTCAGCTGGCGGCCGATGTCCAGCTTCAGGTCGGCGTCGCTCATGAGCAGCGCCTGCGCATCGGTGTTGGCTGCAATGAATTCGACGTTGCGCAGACCCGAATCGATCATCCGGTTGATGGCATTGACGCCACCGCCACCGATCCCGACGACCTTGATCACTGCCAGGTAGTTGCCCTGGGAAGGCACGGTCGTCATGAACTCCCTCGTCCTCGGGTCGATCGCCGACCGGTCACTCGCTGGTGGTCTCCGCCAGACGTCGCCCGCGGCATGCAACCAACGACCAATCCCTGAACCTCTGGGGAAGGTTGATGTTCACAGTGCGGGAACGTGAACCCCACCATACGGGGGGCCGTTCAGGCTGGTCAAGCATCCTAGGTCACCCTGAGGTGACCGTCGGCGCATCGGGGACGCTGACGTCGATCACATCGCCGTTGTGCAGGGTGGCCCCCGCCAGAATGGCCGAGACGTCCTCGTACTTGGCCGCGAGCTCGGCGGCACTCCCGATGTCGACGACGATAGGCGTGGTCAGGGCCAACTGGACAAACCCGGCCGGCTCGACCGTGACTGCGGTGACCTGCCCGACGAAGGACGTCGGGAGGGACGAGGCCACCCGGAGCCCGGGGGCGTCCTTGAGGGAGAGCACCGTGCCGGGCTCTCCGGGTGGCTGGGGCACGGTCAGGAGCAAAAGCCCCGGCGAGCGGGTGGCCGACTCGCCCAGCACCCTCCCGTCGCTGCTGAGCGACTCCCATTTCCCGCCTGCCGTGCTGGCGGTGAACCTGGCGGTCTCCTCGGTCACGGCGATGTGGACACCGTCGGGCCACGACACGTGCACCTTGGCCGTGCGCACCCAGGGCAGCTGCTCCAGGCGGGCGGCCGCCGCGCCGGCGTTCACGTCGAGCAGGGGCGGATGGGTGGCCAGCCCGGCCTGGCTCACCACCTGGGCGGCCGACTCGTGCAGGTTGCCGGTCACGGTGACCGAACGGGCTGAGAAGAGGGGCGTCTGGACGAGGAACCAGCCGCCCACGAGGAGAGCCGCTGCACCGAGCGCGATGCTGGCGATGAGCAAGCGACGCCGGCCCTGCTCCCTGATGACCGCCGTGCGCCGGGCCGAGAGGCGCGGATCCATCCGGCGCACCCAACCCTTCCCAGTGGACGGCCCCTTGGCCCCCGTCTCGCGTCCGGGCGTCATTGCGCTGCCCCGCCCAGGGCCGTCCCGGCCCCACCATTCCCGTTCACCGCACCAGTTTCCCCGCCCCCGAAGCCGAGAAGGCGGACCTCGGCCCGCAGCACCACTCCGCTCTGCTCGGCCACGACATCCCGCACGTGTCCCATGAGCGCGTGCACGTCGTCGGCCCGGCCGTCCTTGTCGGCCTGAATGAAGTTGGCGTGCTTCTCCGACACGTGGGCCGTGCCCAGGCGGAAGCCCTTCAACCCGGCCGCCTCAATGAGCCTCCCGGCCGAATCCCCCTCGGGGTTGGTGAAGACCGAGCCGGCATTGGAGCCGCCGGGCTGGTGCTCGCGACGCCATTTGACGATGGCGCTGACCGCCGCCTGTTCCTCCTCGACCACCCCCGGCGTGACGGACAGCTCCGCCGCCAGCACCACCTCGCTGGCCGCCACCGCGGAGGAGCGGTAGCCGTAGCCGAGGTGGGCCACGTCGTCGGTCCCCCCGGCATCACTGCAGAGATCGACCCAGCTGTAGCGGACGAGACACGAGGCCATGTCCGAGCCGTGGCCCCCGGCGTTCATGCGGACGGCCCCGCCGACCGAGCCCGGCACCCCGACGGCCCAGGACAACCCGCTCCACCCCGCGTCGGCGACGCGTCGGGCGAGCACGGGCAGCGCCACGGCGGCTCCGGCCCGCACCACGACTGGACCGCCCTCCGGAGCGGCTTCCCCCTCCCCCGCTGGTGCGGGGAGTTCCACGTCGGCGAAGCCTGAGCCCAAATGCAACACAATCCCGTCGAACCCCTCGTCGGCCACCAACAGGTTGGAGCCGCGCCCCAGCACGAAGACCGCAGGCGACCACGCACCGGACGATGCCTGCTGGCGGCACACCCGTCGCACTATGGCAAGATCGTCGCCCCCTTCCACCTCGATGTACAGACCGGCCGGCCCACCGACGCCGTAGGTCGTCAGCGGACCCAGCGGCTGGCCCAGCGTGGCCCGCTCGCCCAGGGCGTCGGCCAACCGGTGCAGGTCGTCACCCGGCCTCACCACTGCGGCGACTCGAGCAGCTGGTCGGGCAGTTGGGTCAGATCCCCTGCACCCAGGGTCAGGCAGAGATCACCCGGCCGCAGGTTTGCGGCGACGGCCTGGCGCAGCTCCTCCCATCCGGCCACGTAGGTGACCGGGAGCCGTGGGTCCTGGTCCCGCACGGCGTCGGCCACCAGGCGCCCCGACACCCCGGGCACGGGCCGTTCGCCGGCGCTGTAGATGTCGGTGACCACCACCACGTCGGCGTCGGCAAAGGCAGACCCGAACTCCGACGCCAGCGCCGCCGTACGGGTGAAGCGGTGGGGCTGGAACACCGCGACGATGCGGTTCCACCCCCCCGTCCGAGCCGTGGCCAGCGCGGCGCGCACCTCCGCCGGCAGGTGGGCGTAGTCGTCCACGAAGGTCACCCCGTTGGCGTCGCCGCGGAACTCGAAACGCCGGCTCACCCCGGCGAAGCGGGCCAGCGCCGCCTGGGCCGCCGTGAAGGGCGCTCCGGCCTGCAGGGCGGCCACCACTGCCGTCGCCCCGTTCCGCGCGTTGTGCAGGCCCGGGACGCCGATGTCGATCGTGCCCAGCTCACCCTCCGGGCCTCGCAGGGTGAAGGACACGGAGCTGCGCTGCAGATCGAGATGGTCCATCACGTAGGTCGAGCCGGGGTCGGAGCCGACGGTGGTGGCGCCATGCTCTCGGCCGATCGCTGCCGCCTCGGGGTCGTCGGCACAGACGACCGAGCCCAGCCGCGCCCCGGCCACGAAATCGGCGAAGGCGCCCCGCAGGACGTCGAAGGTCCCGTAGTAATCGAGATGGTCCGCCTCGACGTTGGTCAGCACGGCCAGGTCCGGCCTGATCGCTTGGAAGGTGCCGTAACTCTCGTCCGCCTCGACCACCAGCCACTCCCCCGCGTCCCACACGGCGTTGGTGCCGATCTCGTTGACGTCGGCGCCGATGACGAAGGAGGGGCGCAGACCGGCCTCCACCAGAATGAGCGAGAGCATCGACGCGGTCGTCGTCTTCCCGTGCGTGCCCGACACGGCGAGGCAGCGGCGGGTGGCGCAGATCGCCGCCAGCATCTCGGAGCGGGGCACCACCCGGATGTCGCGGCGGCGCGCCTCGGCGAGCTCTGGATTCTCGGGCTGCACGGCTGGGGAGTACGTCACCGCGTCACTGTCCGCCACGTTCTCCGGAGCATGTCCGACGGCCACGGTGATGCCATGGGAACGAAGCCGCTCCGCCACCGGCGAGTCCTTGAGGTCCGAACCGGAGACGTGGTGGCCCATGTCCCGCAGCACGATCGCAATGGCGCTCATGCCGGCCCCTCCAATGCCGACGATGTGGATGCGCCGCGGTTGTCCGAGGTCGAGAGCGGCGTCAGCGGGCATGGGCGTCCACCAGCTCGGCGACGCGGGCTGCCGCGTCGGGATGTCCGTTCTCCCGGGCCGCTTGGCACATGGCCTGGAGCCGGCCCGGATCGGCCAGCAGCGCATCGAGCTCCAGGGCCAGCCGGCGCCCGGTGCACTCGTGATCGGGGATGAGCACTGCTGCGCCCATACCGACCAGAGCCTCGGCGTTGCGCGTCTGGTGATCGCGTGGCGCTCCGGGCAGCGGGACCAGGATGGCCGGAGTGCCCGAGACCAGCAGTTCGGCCACCGTCATGGCTCCGGCCCGGACGACGCAGACGTCTGCCGCGTTGTAGAAGTCCGGCATCTTGTCCTCGAACGGCACCACCCGGTAACGCAGTCCATCCCCGTTGTCTTCGGTCACCGTCGTCCCGCCTGCTGTCGACCCCGCGGCAGCGGACATCGTGCTGGAGCCGGCGGGCACGAACGCCTCATAATCACGCCGGCCGGTGACGTGATAGAGCGCCCGGTCGGCATGGGCGGACCAGGCCGCGGCCAGGTCGGCCACGGCGCGGTTGACCTGCCGGGCGCCGAGCGAGCCCCCGGCGCAGGCCACGGTCTGGCGGTCCGGAGGCAGATGGAGCTCGACCCGGCTGGCCGCCCGGCCCTCGGCGTCTGGTTGCAAGGACGCAAGTTGGGGCCAGACCGGGGTCCCGGTCACATGGGTCCGGGGCAGGTCGGTCCCCGCGAAGGCAACCGCATTGGCCTTGGCGAACCGGCCGAGCAGGCCGTTCACGGCACCCGGCACGGAGTCGGTGGTCATAGAGACCAGTGGCACCCGGGTGAGCACGGCGGCCACGCCGGCGGGAAAGCTGGCGTACCCACCCACAATGACGACCACCCGGGGCCGCCGGCGCAGGAAGGAGCCGACGGCACGCAGGCAGGCCCAGATGAGCCCCACCACCGCCCCCGCATTGGCCGAACAGGCGGAAGGCCGCATACTGCGGCGCACGCCGCGGCCATGCAGGAGCGTGTAGGGGAACTCGAGCGTGGGCCAGGTCGTGGCCTCTTGGCCCCGACGGGAGCCGTAGAGCTCGATCGACTCGGCCGGGTGACCGCGGTCGACCAGCGCACGCGCAATCTGGAGCGAGGGGACGATGTGACCGCCCGTCCCGCCGCCCGCAATCACCGTGCCGCGCCGTGTGCTCACCGACCTCGGGCCGTCGCTGCGGGCCGGCGACCCGACCCGGCGAGCCGCAGCGTGGTCCCGGCCTCGCCCTGCCGGGCGACATTGATGAGGATGCCGGCCGCAGCCATGGTGATCACCAGCGACGAACCGCCGAAGGAGATGAACGGGAGCGGAATGCCGGTGACGGGCAGGACGCCGACCACCGCCCCGACATTGATGAGGGTCTCCGCGGCCACCCAGGCCACCAGCCCGAGGGAGACGAGCGCACCGAAGCGATCGGCCGACTGCACGGCGGCCCGAATCCCGAGCCACATGAACCCGGCCAGGAGGGCGAGCACGAACAGGGCGCCGACGATGCCGAGCTGCTCGCCGATCACGGAGAAGATGAAGTCGGTGTGTGCGTTCGGGAGGAACCCCCACTGCGCCTGTCCGCCGCCCAGTCCGGAGCCGACGAAGTGGCCCGAACCCAGACCGATGAGCGACTGCATGACCTGGTAGCCCGAGCCCGAGCTGTGCGCGGAAGGATCCATGAATGACAGCAGCCGGGCGCGGCGGTAGGGCGAGGCGATCGCCACAATCAGAGCCAGGCCGACCAGGGCCGCCATCACCTTCATGACGGGCCCGAGACGCACGCCGGACACGAACAGCAGTGCGAGAGCGATGAAACCGAGGACCATGGCCGTGCCCATGTCCGGCTGGGCCAGAATCAGCACGCAGGCGAAACCGGTGACGATGAGGAGCGGCCCGATGATGCGGCGGTCCGCGGCGTCCTCGTCGAGGCGGCGGGTGATGAAGTCGGCGGCGAACAATGTGAGGGCGAGCTTCATGAGCTCGGAGGGCTGCAGGCGGAACTGCCCGAAGCCGACCCAGCGGCTGGAGCCCATGGCGTGCACGCCGAGGCCGGGGACGAGCACCACGAAAAGGAGCCCGACCGTCACCAGCATGATGAGCGGGCTGAAGCGGCGCAGCTTGCGGTAGTCGAAGCGGATGGCCAGCCAGAGCACCACGGTGCCGATCGCCATCCACATCGCCTCGCGGATCAGGATCGCCCAGGGCGACCCGTAGGTGGCGATGGAGACGACCGAGGAGGCCGAGCCCACCATCACGAGCCCGATGAGGCAGAGGAGGACGACGTCGAGGAGCAGCAGTGTCGAGACCGAAATGCGACGGCTGCCGATGCGGATACCGAGTTCCTCGCTACGGGCGGCCTGGCGATGTGCCACCGAGCGCGGGCCGGCGCTGCCCGTCTTCGCCTTGGTGGCGGGAGCCCGGCGGGGCCGAGGCGCCGTGGGCCGGTCCGGCGCGGCGGTACTGGTACCGCGGGTCAACGTCATGGCGCCCACTCCCTCTGGGCGCGGGCGCGCCGCTCTGCCCGGTCCGACACCCGATGCACGGAGGCAGTCTCCCCCACCGCGCGCCCAAAGTGGCGGACCGCGCCCGGGGCCCGCACACCGACGCGGGTGCCACCGCAGAAGGTGGTCAAGTGAGCTTCGCCACCGTCAGGTAGTCCCCGTAGAAGATCCCTAGCCCCAACGCGCAGAAGAGACCGCCGAGGATCCAGAAGCGGACGATGACGGTCGTCTCCGGCCACCCACCGAGCTCGAAGTGGTGGTGGATTGGGGCCATGCGGAAGATGCGTCGGTCAAAAGCACGAAAGCTGATGATCTGCAAAATGACCGACACGGTCTCCATCACGAACAGCCCGCCGATGACGAGCAGGAGCAGATCGAGGTTGAGCAGCAGGCAGAGCGCGGCCAGGCCGGCGCCGATGGCCAGCGACCCGGTGTCGCCCATGATGATTTTCGCCGGCGCTGCGTTCCACCAGAGGAAGCCGATGCACCCGCCGGCCAGCGCCACCGACACCAGCGCCAGATCGACGGCCGACGCCGGCAGCACGTGGTAAATGGCGAAGTGCCGGAAGATCCAGTACCCCATGATCGAGAGCACCGCGAAGCAGAAGGTCCCAGAACCGGCGGCGAGGCCGTCGACGCCGTCGGTGATGTTCACCGCGTTGGACGCGCCGACCATGACCAGAACGGCGAAGATGATCCAGCCGATGGGTCCGAGATTGATGCCGATCACGTCGATCCGGGTGAACGACAGCGCGGTCGACGTGTGAGCCCAATAGACGGACAGCACGGCGAAGACCAGGGCGCACGCAATCTGTGCTCCAGACTTGCCCCGTTTGTTCAGCCCGAGGCTCCGCTTGTGGTGGACCTTGATGTAGTCGTCGAGATAGCCGATCAGGCCGAACGCCACCACGGCGCCGATGGCGAGGTAGCCGGTGCGGGAGAAACGAATTTCCGTGCCGATGTGCCCGATGGCGTACCCGAAGACCGTGGCGGCGATGATGGCGATCCCGCCCATGGTCGGCGTGCCGGCCTTGGCGGAGTGGGAGGCGGGGCCGTCCTCCCTGATGTGCTGCCCCAGCTCACGCTGGCGGAAGTAGCGGATGAGGAAGGGGGTGGACAGGATGGCGATCCAGAGAGCGACGCTTCCCGAGACAAGCAGGCCGAGCACGGGGCGTCAGACCTCCGGCAGGGAGTGCCGGGTTGCCGATTCGCCGCGCGCCGCCATCGAAGAGGCCGCCACCGAGGACGCCGACGCCACCTCCGCGCTCGCCACGCCAGGCTGCGCCGTCCACGTCCGCGGGTCAGCGTCGAAACGCGACGACAGGATCCGGCGGGCCTCGACGGCGTCGTCGAACGGGAGACGCCGGCCGGCCACTTCCTGGTATGTCTCGTGGCCCTTTCCCGCAATGACGACGACATCGCCCGGCCGCGCCGAATGGAGGGCCAGGCGGATCGCCACGCCGCGGTCGGGCTCGACGACGATGTGCGGGTTGGACCGCCCACCGGGGACGCCGCCCAGCACTTCCTCAATGATGGCCAGCGGGTCCTCGAAGCGCGGGTTGTCCGACGTGAGGAACGCCAGATCGCTCAGCTGCGTCGCCGCCGCGCCCATCAGGGGCCGCTTGGCCCGGTCCCGGTTCCCTCCGCAACCGAAGACGCAGAGCACCCGGCCCGAGGGGGCCAGCCCGCGCCCCTCGCCGAGCACGACCTCCAGCCCGGCCGGCGTATGCGCGTAGTCGACCAGCACCGTGAAGGGAGGACTTTCAGTGCCCGTCTTGCTTCCCGGCGCGGCAATGACCTGGAGCCGGCCCTGCACCGGACCGAGGTGGGCCATCGCCCGCGCAATCTCCTCTGGTCCGAGTTCCAACTCGTCGAGGGCCAGTGCGGCCTCCGCTGCCAGGAGGGCGTTGACGACGTTGACGGCACCCGTCAAGGGGGTGACGATCCGCTGGCCGCGCCAGGTGAATTCCGAGTGGCCTGGACGCAGCACAATGTCGGTGGCGTCACCGTGATGCACGGCGATCGTGGGTATACGGGCGCGCTCTAAAAGACGTTGCCCCCAGGGATCGTCCGCGTCGACGACGCCGCGCAGCGCATGGCTCGGGGTGAAGAGCATTGCCTTCGCCTCGAAGTACTCCTCCATCGTCCCGTGGTAGTCGAGGTGGTCGTGGCTGAGGTTGGTGAAGACCGCGACATCGAAATGGATGCCCTCAACGCGTGCTTGGACCAGCGCGTGGCTCGACACCTCCATGGCGACCGCATGACGATGCCCGTCAGACTTCTGGCGGTCGCGCACGCCGGCCAGCACGCGCTGCACCTCAGTGGCCTCGGGCGTCGTGCGCGTTCCCGACAACGTCCCCATGACGTTCGTCGGACGGCCGGTCGCGCTGAGGAGGTCGCCCAGCAATTGCGTCACCGTCGTCTTGCCGTTCGTTCCCGTCACGCCGATCATCAACAGATCGCGAGCCGGGTAGCCGTAGAAGGCTGCGGCCAGCCGGGCCATGACCGGGCGCATGGTGCCGGCCGCGATCCGGGTCTGCACCACGTCCTGGTCGATCAGCTCGGGAATGAAGTGCTCGCACAGGAGGCCGATGGCGCCACGGTCCACCGCCTCGGCGGCGTGAGCGTGCCCATCGCTGACACTCCCGGGGACGCAACAGAAGAGGTCACCGGGAACGACCCGGCGACTGTCGTGTGAGATCCCGCTGACCTCGACCGCCGAGGGGTCGCCGACGGACTCGATCACCTCAATGTCGTCGAAGAGGAGGTTCATGGGCACGCGTGGCATGGTCGAACCGACAGCGTTGCATGCCTCGGACACGCCTGCGACACGGCTGCAATGGGCGTGTCGAACAACCTCACGTGATGTCCTGGGCCTGGCCCGATGTCGATGTCGGCGTGCTGCCGGGCGTCGTGGCAGGCGTCTGAGCGCCGGGGGTGGTGGGAATGTCGTACCGGTGCAGGGCGTAGCTCATGATCTGCGAGAAGACGGGCGCGGCCACGGTGCCGCCGAAAATGGGCGTCGGCCGGTCCAGGACCACGATCATGGAGAGGGTGGGGTTGGCAGCGGGCGCGAACCCGACGAAGGTCGCCATGTAGGCGCCGGTGATGTAGGAGTCGTGCCCGGCCGTGGGGATCTGGGCGGTCCCGGTCTTCCCTGCCACGGTGTAGCCCGGCACGGCGGCACTGGTTCCCGTGCCCTCGTTCACGACCTGCGCCAACATGGTGGACAGCTCCGAGTCGACCGAGGGCGAGAAGACCTGGTGGGTCGCCGACGGGGCGGTCTTGGTCAGGGCGCCCGACGGGCTGACGGTGGCCTGGACCAGCTTCGGCGCCACGTACGTGCCGCCGTTGGCGACGGCGTTGTAGGCGTCGAGTACCTGCAGCGCACTGGCGGCGTCGACCTGTCCGATGGGAAGGGACACGTAGTCCGTCGGCTCCCACTGCGCCGCTGTCGCCAGAAGCCCGGGCGACTCACCGGGGAAGTCGAGCCCTGTGGGTTGACCGAAGCCCAGCGCCTTCACCTGGTTCAGCAGACGCTGCTCCCCCACGCCCTGGGCGATCAGTCCGGTCCCGATGTTGGACGACTGGGCCAGGATCTGCGTGGCGCTCAGCTGCTCGGTCGGGTGCGGCTCGGCGTCATGGAACTGCGAGCCGTCCAGGCTGATCTGGTCGGGCACGGTGAACACGGAGTTGGGGTTGATGAGGCCGTACTGCAGCGCGGCCGAAAAGGTCACCAGCTTGAAGACCGAGCCCGGCTCGTAGAGCTGCGTGACGGCCAGGTTGCTCGAGGCCTCGTTGATGGCATTCTTCGGGCCGATCGGCACCACGCCTCCCGGATCCGACGGCGCGGTCGCGGGCGTCGCCCCGAGCGCGGCCGGATGCGTTGCGACGAGATTGGCCATGGAAAGAATCTGCCCGGTCTTCACGTCCATGACGACGGCTGTGCCGCTCGTGGCATTGGAGGTCTCGATCGCGCTGGCGAGCGCCTGCTCGGACTCGTACTGCAGCTGCGAGTCGAGGGTCAGCTCCAGGCCAGTGCCCGGGCTCGAGGCCACCTGCTGGGTCACCGGGGATTGGGGCAGGGTCACGCCTGCCGGCGACTGGGCGACGATGTCTTTGCCGTCGGCGCCCGCAGCGGCCTTGTTGTACTCGTACTCGAGTCCGGCCGCACCATTGCCGGCGGCGTTCGTGAATCCGATGACGGGTGAGGCGAGGTTGCCGTTGGGCACCTCCCGCTTGGAGTCGGCGATGAGCGAGATGCCGGGGAAGGCGTCCGCCGAAATCGTCTGCCCGGTGGACTGCGGGAGCTGGCGGGCCAGGACGACGTACCCGGTGCGCTGGTGCAGCTCGGCGGCCAGCGTCGCCACCGGGACGTGAATGATGCGTGAGAGTGCCGTGGCGGTCTGGACCGGATGCGCAATCTGAAAATCGTCGGCCACGACGTCGTCGGTCGGGACGGAGAGCGCCAGCGGCCCGCCGTCGCGGTCATACATGCCACCACGCAACGACGGCACGGAGACGGTGATGGCAGACTCACCGCGCGCCGCCGCCTGGTACGAGCCGGAATGCAGGACTTGTACGTCGATCAGGCGGGCGACCACCAACAGCATGGCCAGAATGAGGAGCAGACGGATCAGCCGGACGCGACGAGTGAAGGTGCCGTTCTCCCAACTGCGCCCGCGGCGCACCCGGGCGGTCTTGGTTGGGGGGCGATGTGGGTGGGGCCGCTGGCGGGGCCGGCTCGCGGGCGCGGCGACCGCGGCGGCCGCACGCCGCCGAACGCTCGGCCGACCACGACCGGGAGAGGCCGGACGCGACGGACGCACCGAGGGGCGGGCCGGACGCGTCCCGGTCGACGACGCCCGTGCCGACGCATTAGCAGGACGCTCCGCCCGCCCCTGGGTGCGATCATTTGCCGCTCTGGCGCTGCGCGGTCGCGCTGCGGGGCTGCCTTGGCGGCCTGAACCAGCGCGCGCGCGCCCAGGGTCTTGTCGGGTTGGGGCGCTCACGGCGTCGTCGTCGGCGTGGTTGTCGGCGGCGTGGTTGTCGGCGGCGTGGTTGTCGGCGTGGTCGCCGTCGTCCCGGCGGACGCGGAACTCGAGCTCCCGCTCGTGCTACTGCTCGTGCCAGACCCCGACGGCGCGCCCGCACTCGCCGTGGAGGTTGTCGGCGGGGGTGGGGCGGGTGCGGGCGTCACCTTCGGGGTAGGGAGGGGCACGGACAGGGAGACGGGCAGCAACTGAATGATGGGGTTGTGCACGTAGTGCAGCTGGGAGATCGCATACGACACGATGCGTGGCGCCGCCTCCAGATTGGCATCGGCCAGTTCGGCTTGACGGTGCGCGCTCTGCTCGAGCGAGAGCTCGTGCTGCAGGCCGGCCAGCTTCACCTGGCCGCTGGCCAGAAAGGCCTGACCGACGACGACGGCCAAGAGGGCGACCACTACCATGCTCACCGAAATGATGGTCAGGAGCCGCTCCCGACTCGCACCGGTGCGGCCCCCTCGAATGCCGCGCCGTGTGCGAGTGGGAACGATCCGGAGCGGGGCGCGCCGGGTTGCGGGAGCTTCTGTGCCGCGCCCGGCACGCCGGGGGGTGGCGCCGTGCGACGACGCTGCGTGGCGACGAGTGGCTGTGGCGGAGGCCGCGGGAGGAGGTGCCATCAGGCTGCCTCGGCTTCCGTGCGCACAATGGCCCGCAAGCGCGCGCTCTCCGAGCGGGGATTGGCGGCGACCTCAGCCGCCGATGGCTTGCGGGCGCCCCGGAACACGAGCTGGTGGCGCACCACCGCTCCGCAGACACAGGGCAGACCCGGCGGGCAGACGCACCCGCCAGAGGCGGCTTCGGCGAAGACCTGCTTCGTCAGCCGGTCCTCTCCCGAGTGGTAGCTGATGACCGCGCACACGCCCCCGACGGCCAGGTGCGACAAGGCGACGGGCAGCACCGCCGCTAACTGGCCGAGTTCGTCGTTCACCGCAATGCGCAGTGCCTGGAACACCCGCCGGGCGGGGTGACCCTTCCGACGGGCCGGCGCCGGCACGGCCGACGCCACGACTTCGGCCAGCTGCCTCGTGGAGGTCAGTGGCCGGGCTTGGACGACAGCACGGGCGATGCGCCCGGACAGCCTCCCCTCGCCGTTCTGGCGGAACAGCGTTGCCAGCTCTTGGACGGGGAGGGTGTTGACGAGGTCGGCGGCGGTTGGGCCGTTGGTCGGGTCCATGCGCATATCGAGCGGGCCGTCCTGGCGGAACGAGAAGCCCCGCTCGGACCAGTCCAGCTGCGGGGAGCTCACGCCCAGATCGAGGAGCACGCCCGCCAGCGGCCCGAAGCCCGAACGCGAGAGCACCGACTCCAAGGTGGAGAACGGTGCGGCGAGCAGCGTGACCCGGTCCCCGAAGGCGGACAATCGAGCCAGCGCGGCTTCGAGTGCCGCCGGATCGCGGTCCAGCCCGACGACGCGCAGGGTCGGGTACGCGTCCAGCAACGAGGCGGCGTGCCCGCCCCCACCGACGGTCGCGTCAACGACCACCCCTGGGGGCACGGATGCGAACAGCGAGACCACCTCGTCGCGCAGCACGGGAATGTGTTCGAACGAGTGGGCCATCTGCAGCCCCTCGGCCGGTGGGTCGAGAGGGAGGTGGAGTTCCGAACGACCAACGTGGAGGTGGGTGGAGTGGCCTTCCAGCGCGCCGGTCGAGGAGCTGCACATAGTCCAGTGCGTCCTGCGTGTTGTCGTCTTGTTCAGGTTCCTGTGACGTGTCCTTTCTGTTGTGACTGTCTCTGTTGTCTCTGTCGTCGCGACTAGGCCTCGTCGTCGAGCAGCCAGCTCTCCTCCGGCAGCACCCGCTCGGCCCAGGCCGTCGGATTCCACAACTCCACCCGGTCGATGGCTCCGTGTACGAGCACCTCGGACTCCAAGAGAGCGAAGGTCCGCAGATGGGCGGGGATGGGCATACGTCCCTGCCGGTCGATCTCCACCTCGGCGGAGTTGGCCGCCCAGATCCTGGCCCGGTTCCTGTCGGCGCGACCGGACTCCGTCTTCTCCTGCATGGCCTCCATCTGCCGCTCGAACTCCCCCGGGGTCCACAACGCCAGACAGCCCTCGGAATTCTGGGTGAGGTAGCCGCCACGCTCGTCGAACTGGGCGCGGAACTTCGCAGGCAGGATCACCCTGCCCTTGGTATCGAGCGAATGCTCGTATCTCCCTACGAAGCCTGCTGCCACCGGCTGTATCTCCCACGACGCTCCCTGGCTTGCGTCCTCTGACGCCCCGTCACACCACTGCGCGCCACTTTAAACCCTTTTCCCCCACCGCACAACCACTAGGACCCACTGCAACACAACTGAAACCCCCGGGCCGCCCCGACCCTCCCTGACACCCGCGAAACGACTGCGAGACGACCCCTGGGGGCAGCCGGCCGCCCGGTTTCCGCCGGCGCGCAACAGGCGGCCGGGCGCGTTCCGGCGCCGCCGCCATACCGATGGAGGGACGGGCCCCGCAGAAGGGGCCAGAGAAGAGGAAGGAGAGAGAAGGAAAGGAGGAGCGGGAAGAAGAGTGAAGGAAGAGGAGCGGGCCGCCCGACCTAACCGGCCGGAGTCCCCGTCCCCGTCACCGTGAAGTCAGTGAACGAATCCAACAGGGCGGCGCGAACCAGGGCCAGATCACGCACCGGCGGCTCCAGTTCCGCCAGCCCGCACGCCATGGCAGCCAGACCACTCGACAGGTCGGCTCGCGTGCGCGCATCCACGTCCAAGAGGGCCAGCAACGAGGCCGGATTCCAGCGGACGTAGGCGCACGAGGAGAACAAGGCCCCTTCCCGGGCCCGCCACTGCGAAAGGCCGACCACCTTGCGGGCGCCCTGGAACACCTCGCCCGGCCCACGGCCTGCGAAACACACGAGGTCGCCGAACGCCCCGGGCACCGACCGGCCCCGGTGCGCCTTCAGGCCGCGCTGGCCCAGGGCGGTCAATGCCCCCGTCCACCACGCCCCGACCCAGTCGGCCGCGGCCGACACGTCGGCGACCCACAGCGGGTCGTCGCGCGGGATCCAGGCGTCGAGCCACAGCTGTTCGCCCGGCCCGAGAGAGACCGCTCCTCCCCCGCCGCGTCGCCGGGCCAGCTCGACGCCACGCGCTCGCAGCCCTGCGGTGTCGACGAGCTCCGTCGGCTGGGTACTGCAGAGCACGAGTGTCGGGACCGTCACTTCACGGGCGACGGCAACCCGCCGGGTCCGGGTGCGGAACTGCTCAACGTCGAAGAGGGGCTCGGGAGAGGGCAAGCCTCAGGACGCCGCAGCGAGATACGGCTCCCACAACGGGTCCACATCCGACAGGTGACGCAACCGCCAGAGGTGCCCGTCCGGAGGAGCCGGCTTCACGCTCATCGTCCACCCCAGCTCGGACAGGAGCTGGTCGGCCTTGACCAGGTTGTCCCGCTTGCAGGCGGCCACGACATTGGACCAGTCGTGGGTGCCGCCTCTGCTGCGCGGGATCACGTGGTCGATGGTGTCGGCCGGCTGGGAGCAGTAGACGCAGAGCCCACCGTCACGCCGCAACACGGAGCGACGGGTCACGGGGGGCGTGCGGGCCCAGCGCGGAATACGCACCATGTGTGAGAGCCGGACGATCGACGGCACGTCGATCGAAAGGCGGGCCGAATGGAAGACGCTGCAGTCTTCGCGGATGGCAACGGCCTCGGCTCGTCCCGCCAGCATCAGAACGACGGCACGACGATCCGAGACGAGGGCCAGCGGCTCGTAGGTCGCATTGAGGAGGAGCACCCGCTCCATACCCCACAGAGGCTATCCGCCGCGGGGCCGCGACCTCTGACACCAGCGCACGTAGGCCACGACGTCGCCCGGAGTCAGCTCCCCGGTGACCCCGTCCCCTCCGTAGGCGGTGACGAGCCGGAAGCGCCAGTAGGCATCGCCGGGCAGGGGCAGGAAAGGGGCCCGGTGCCACCAGCCCGGCCGGGCCAGGCGGCGCAGGGCGCCGGCCGAGGCCCACCAGAGGCCCGGATGGGGCCCGACCGCCCGTACCACGACCCGGGCGTCCCGGCCCCAGCCCCGCCGCAACCTGCCATCCGCTCCGCTCATGCCGCGACCCCCGCCCCGCGTAGTCCCAACCGGGCTGCGCCGATGAGCGGGCCGGCATCGCCCAACCCGCCGGGCACCACCCGGGCTCCCCGGGCGAAGGCAATCCGACACAACGCGTCCATCTCCGCCTGAGCCGCTGCGAAGAAAGGTGCGCCGAAGCCCAGTGCCACCGATCCGCTCACCACCGCCAGCGACAGGTCGAGCAGGACGGCGACAGCGGCGATGGCGCGACCGACGAGGGTGCCCGTCCGCGCAATCCACTCCGCCGACGCCAGCCGGGCCGGTTGCCCGGTCAGGGCCGCCAGTGCCGTGCCCGACGCCTCCGCCTCGAGACAGCCCCGGCTCCCACAGACACAGGCGCGACCATCGGGGACGACGACGATGTGGCCGACGTGGCCCGCGTTCCCGAGCCGGCCGTCGAGGAGCCGGCCGTCGACCACCAGACCGCCGCCCACCCCTGTCGACACGACCATGGCGATGTAGTCGTTGTGCCCGACTGCCGCCCCCACCCAGCCCTCGCCGAGCGCCAGTGCCTTGGCGTCGTTGTCCACATAGGTGGGGAGTCCCGTCAGCGCCGCCAGACGCGAGCGCAGGGGAAACGACCGCCACCCCAAAATGTTCAGGGGCGACACCTCGTCGCCGCCGGGACTCATCGGGCCACCGCAGCCGGTGCCGCACACCACGAGCCGGTCCCCCGGGCCCACCAGGGCGGTCGCGCCTCCGACCACCCCGGCCAGGGCGTCCCACAGGGCCTCGGCGTCGTCCGGCCCGGCGGAGGGAGGGGTCGGCTGCATCGTCCGGTGGAGCAAGGTGCCGTCGAGTGCGACCAGCCCGGCTGCCATCTTCGTACCGCCGATGTCGACGGCCAAGGCCAGATCTGCCACGGGAGGATTGTTACCGGCGACGGAGGCCGGACCGCGCCATGCGCGTCACAGGGTTGGCCGTCACAGGGTCAGCCACACGGACTGAGCGGAGCCGGTAGGGCCCCGCGCCGCGCTCAGCTGTCGCGTCGGTGAAAGCGCGAACGGAACCAGTCGCGGGCGTCGCTCACCGCGCTCTCGATCCCGTTTGCCGCCCCTTCCGATTTCGACTCGCCGTCCTTCGATCGCGTCAGGTCGTGCCAGCCGGCCCGTCCCATGCGGCGCAGGTTGCGCTCGAACCAGACGGCGGAGGCGAACATGATCACGACACCGACGAAGCCCGCAAGGACCGACTTGCTGTAGAAGGCGACCAGGATCACCACGCCGAGCACGAAGGTGACGCCGGCCCACTTGCAGTAGCGCCCGGCATGCCGGTACACGGTCTCCGAACGCACGCGCTCCGCGAACTCGGGGTCCTGGCGAACCAGTGACTCCTCGAGCTCCGCCAGAATGCGCTGTTCGTGGTCCGAAAGCGGCACTACCACCTACCCCCTGGGC
>DATCEZ010000266.1:0-23961 GCA_036509775.1 Acidimicrobiales bacterium | reverse complement strand
CCGGAAATGACGAGCTGGTTGAGGTGCAGACCAGACTTGATCTGAATGTAGGAGCCCTCGGTCAACCCGGTCCTGACGGGCACCTCGGTGACGCGGCCGCCCTGGTCGAGGTTGATCACCCGCACCACGTTGACCCCCGAGCCGTTCTGCTTCACCGCCGAGATCGGCACCGTCAGCGCGTTGTCGACCTGCTGGTTGACCACGGTGATCGACACGGCGGAGCCGTCGGCCCCGGTGAGATCCGACACGGCGATACGACCCTCGTAGACCTGCGAGGACTGGCCGCCACTCCCGGTCACGGTCGTCGGCGCGGTGTCGAGCTCGGTGATGACGCCGGTCCCGGACGTGTTCCCACCCGAAATCTGAATCGTGCACTTCTGGCCGACGGCCAGCTCGCTGCGCTGGGCGGCCGTGGCCTGCAGCGTGACGGAGAGGTCGGGCTCGGTGAGCGAGAGGATCGCCTCACCGGGCGCCACCGAGGCGCCCGCCTTCACGAACACCTGGCCCACGTGCGTGGGCCAGCTCCCAACGATCATGTCGGTCGGCTCGAACGTGATGTTGGACTGGATCGACTGCAGCACCACCGTCACCGAGGTCTGGCCCGCTTTGAGCACCGCCGTCCCGGCCAGGGGGACGTAGTTCTGGCCCGGCTCGGCCGTGCCCTGGGCGGAGAAGTTCACTGAGATGTTCTTCACCGGTGCCTGGTCGGCGCTGATGGTGAACGAGGCCGCACCACCCTGGGCGAGCGTGGTGGTGTTGCTCGTGATGGTCAGAGTCGGGAGGACCTGGGACGTGATGGTCACCGTCGCGCTGCTCGGCGACCCGACGAGATACGACGAGCTCGGGGCCAGCGAGACGGTCAGGATCTTGTTCGGCTCCACCACGTTGCTCGTGACGGTCGGGATCTGCACCGTCACCGAGGTCTGCCCCGCCGGCACGACGATGCTCCCCGCCGGGGGCGTGTAGTCCGTTCCCTGCACCGCGCTGCCGCCATAGCTGAGCGCAATGGTGGTCGGTGTACTGACGGCCTGGCTCAGGCCGACGGCGACGTCGTAGGGCTCACCTTGGTCGAGGTAGGTGGTGGCCGACGTCAGCGTCGCGGTCGGCTGCGCGCTGCTGCCACTGATCTGGACCACGGCGGACCCCGGCGAGCCGACGGTGTAGTTGGCCGGCGACGGCGCCAGCGACACCACAATGAACTTGTTCGGGGCGATGACGTTGCTGGCGAGCGTGGACACGGTCACGCTGGCCGTCGTCTGCCCTGCGGCCAGAGTGACGATGGGGTTGACCGGGTTGTAGTCCGTCCCGGCGCTGGCACTACCCGAAACCGACAGCTGGACCTGCGTGGCCTGCGCCGGCGCCTGATTGGCGGAGACGGTCAGGGTGGCGGTGCCGCCGGGCGACACCGTCGTGCCCCCCGTGATCGTCAGCGCCGGCACGTTGGTGTTGGTGATCGTCGTCTGCGCCGAGCTCGGAGATCCCACGGCGTAGCCGGTGCCGGCCGCGACCGACATGATGATCGTCGGCTCGGCCTCCACCACGTTGTTGCTGCGCGTCTGGACCTGGAACGTCGTCTGGGTGGCGCCGGCGGCAATGGTCGCCGTCGTGGGCGGCGTGACGATGTCGTTGCTGCCTGCCGTGCCGCCGGCGGTCAGATTGATGGTGAGCGCGCTTGTCGGCGCCGAGTCGGCCGAAACCACGAACGTCGCGGGTTGGCCCTGGGGCACCTGGTTGTCGACAGACTGGATCGTGATGCCCGGCGACACGTGGGGGAGGAAGGGCCGGTACGCATCGAGCGTCGCCTTGGTCGATCCGCCACCCGACACCGCCGAGGTCGTCTGCGCCGCCGGCGGCCCGATGATCAGCCCCGCCGCGCTCTGGGTCCCGACCTTGTAGCCGGTGCCCTGCTGCAGCGACACCGTCACCGACTCGGGATTGGCCGGGGTCGCGTTCGGATAGTGGTGCTGGGCCTGCCACTGCGCCAACGCGAACTGCGTCTGCTGCGAGAAGTAGTTGTCCATGGTGCCCGGGTCGTCGCCCGCCGACGCCAATATTTGCTTGAGCTCGAGCACGTCCACGCCCTGGTCGCCTGGCGCCAGCGACCGGAAGAAGGGGAGCGCGCCCGGTTCGGTGATGGCATCGCGCCCACCGAGCGAGAAGAGGACCTGGCCCTGCGTGGCCGTCGAGTCGTTGGTCGCGGCCACCGCGCTGACCAGACCCTCCGTGGAGGCGGTGATGTTGCGGATCTGCTTACGGGCCAGCGTCCCGCTCAGCGCCACCGTGTTCTGCAGCGTGCGCTCCTGCACCCGGGAGAAGACGACCACCTCGCCCGCCGACGACTTGCTCGACCCGCTCGACACCGCGTACGCGATGCCCCCGGCCGCGAGCACGACCACCGCGACGACAGCGGCGATGATCTTCCGGTTGCGCGTCACTCCTGACCCCCTGGGTTCGCTACGAGCTCTCGCCCTGCGCCTTGGCGGCGCAGGCCTGCAGGTCGGGACTCGAGATGATGCTCTGTCCCGGTGGTGGGGTGAACTGCAGGGACGACCCGCCCGTGCCGCCGAACGAGAAGAGGAGACCCTTCGAATTGGGCGTCGGCGTCGGGATACCCCAGCCGCGTGCCTGCATGCACTTACGCCACTTCAGGTAGTCGTTGTTCTCCGTCTTCACCTGCGCCGGTGTCAAGTTGTCCTGCGCGGTCTGCTCACTTTTGAGCGCCTGGAGGATGTGGCTCTGGGCCGCGCACGCCACGAGGCTCTTCACGTAGTTCGGGTCGTTCGCCGGTGAGTTGGGGTCCTTGGGGTTGGGCGCCCCCTGGAATGTCACCCCGCGTCCCGTCAGGCAGGACTGGAACGTCGCCACGGCCGAGAACAGCGCCGTGGTCGGATTCTGCTTGGCCAGCGGGATGGTCACGGCGTCGGCGTTCAGGTGGGCACCGTGGGCGCCACCGGCAGGGCGATCGGCCTGGGGGATCTGGCCGGCCGCCACGTAGGTGGACGTCGCCGGGTTCGCCGAACTGCCGCAGCCGGCCGCCGCCAGTCCGAAGATCGCGAGCGCGCCGAGGAACGCCCACTCGAATTTCCCGAGTGAGACACGGCTTCCCCTCCTCATGGAACTACCGCCATTGCAGGCGCAGGCTACGTCTTTCTCCGCTCTCGGCGCAGGTGCACGCCGACAGAGCAGCGTTTCGTGCCTGGCGTCAGCGCGGGTCCGCGCTGCGCTCCGCCCTTAGCGCAGCACGATCCGATTGTCGTCGACCGCGACGGTCACCGTGGCGCCGTCGAGGTACTGCCCCTCCAGCAGCGCCAGCGCCAGCGGGTCCTCAATGGCCCTTTGCAGCACTCGGCGCAGCGGCCGGGCACCGTAGTCGGCGTCGTAGCCGGCGCGGGCCAGCCACTGCTCCGCCTCGGGCGTCACCACCAGCGACAACCGCCTCTCGGCCAGGCGCGCCCGCAGCCGGCCCAGCTGAATGCCGGCGATGATCGCCAGGTTCTCCTCGCTCAGCGGCTTGAAGCGCACAATCTCGTCAATGCGGTTGATGAACTCCGGCTTGAAGTAGTCGGCGGGCTCGCCCTTGAGGTTCGACGTCATGATCAGCACGGTGTTGGTGAAGTCGACGGTCCGGCCCTGCCCGTCGGTCAGGCGCCCGTCCTCGAGCACCTGCAGCAGAATGTTGAACACATCGGGATGGGCCTTCTCCAGCTCGTCGAGCAGCACGACGGAGTACGGGCGTCGCCGCACCGCCTCGGTGAGCTGCCCGCCCTCGTCGTAGCCGACGTAGCCCGGCGGCGCGCCCACGAGGCGCGACACGGCGTGCTTTTCCATGTACTCGCTCATGTCGATGCGGATCATCGCCCGCTCGTCGTCGAAGAGATACTCGGCCAGCGCCCGCGCCAGCTCCGTCTTGCCGACGCCGGTCGGGCCCAGGAACAGGAACGACCCGATGGGGCGGTTGGGATCGCTCAACCCGGCCCGGCTGCGCCGGATGGCGTTGGCCACGGCGGAGACCGCCTCGTCCTGGCCCACCACGCGCTCGTGCAGGGTGGACTCGAGCCGCACCAGCTTCTGCACCTCGCCCTCCATGAGGCGCGATACCGGCACGCCGGTCCAGCGGCTCACGACCTCGGCAATGTCTTCGGCGTCGACCTCCTCCTTCAAGAAACGCGAGCCGGTCTGCAGCTTGGCCAGCTCCGCGGCCGCCTCGGCGATGCGCCGCTCGAGCTCGGGCAGCTCGCCGTAGCGGATGGCCGCGGCGCCGGCGAGGTCCGCGTCACGCTCCAGGCGTGCCGCCTCTTCCTCCTTGGAGGCCTTCTCCTCCTGCAGCTGGCTGACGGCGTCGAGGGAGCTCTTCTCCTGCTGCCAGTGCGCCGCCATGGAGTCGCGCTGCTCGCTCATTTCGGCCAGCTCGCGCTCCAGGCGCTCCAGGCGCTCCTTGGACGCGTCGTCCGTCTCCTTCTGCAGCGCCAGCTTCTCAATCTCGAGCTGGCGGATGCGCCGTGAAATCTGGTCCAGCTCGGTCGGCATGGAGTCGATCTCAATGCGCAGCTTCGACGACGCCTCGTCAATGAGGTCGATGGCCTTGTCGGGCAGGAAGCGCCCGGTGACGTAGCGGTCCGACAGCACCGCCGCCGCCACGAGTGCCGCGTCCTGAATGCGCACCCTGTGGTGCGCCATGTAGCGCTCGGACAGCCCGCGCAGAATGGCGATCGTGTCCTCGACCGAGGGCTCCCCCACGAACACGGGCTGGAAGCGCCGCTCCAGCGCGGCGTCCTTCTCAATGGAGGTGCGGTACTCGTCCAGGGTGGTGGCGCCGATCAGGCGGAGCTCGCCCCGGGCCAGCATGGGCTTGATCATCTGGCCCGCGTCCATGGCCCCCTCGGCCGCACCTGCCCCGACAATCGTGTGGAGCTCGTCAATGAAGGTGACGATCTCGCCCTCGGCGTCGGTGATCTCCTTCAGGACCGCCTTCAGGCGCTCCTCGAATTCGCCCCGGTACTTGGCACCGGCCACCATGGAACCCAGGTCGAGCGAAATCACGCGCTTGCCCTTCAGTCCCTCGGGCACGTCGCCCTCAATGATGCGGTTGGCCAGGCCCTCGACGATGGCCGTCTTGCCGACACCGGGCTCACCGATCAGGACCGGGTTGTTCTTCGTGCGGCGCGACAGCACCTGAATGACCCGCCGGATCTCCTCGTCGCGGCCGATGACGGGGTCGAGCTTGCCTTCGCGGGCCGCCTCGGTCAGGTCACGCCCGTACTTGGCCAGGGCCTGGTAGGTCTGCTCGGGGTCGGGCGTCGTGACACGGTGGTTCCCACGCACGGCGCGCAGCGCGGTCAACAAGGCGTCCTTGGTGACCCCGATCTGGTCGGCCAGCGCCAGCACCAAGTGCTCCACCGACACGTAGTCGTCGCCGAGATCGCGCCGGTTCTGGTCTGCCGCCTCCAGCACGGTCCGGGCGTCACGCGACAGTCCGGGCTCGGCGCCGCCCTCGGCCCGCGGCAGGCGGGCCAGCTGCTCGTGCACCTTGCCGGCCAGCACGTCGGGGTCGACGCCGACCTGGGACAGCAACGGGCGCGTCATCGTCTCCTGCTGCTGCAGCAGGGCGTCGAGCAGGTGGGCCGGCGTCAACTCGGGGTGGTTCGACGAGGCAGCGTGGCCTGTCGCCGCGCTGAAGGCGGCCTTCGTGTTGTTCGTCCAACGTTCGGGGTCTATCGGCATCGGCTCGCCTTTCTCATGTCGCGCCTCGCGGTGTGCAACGTCGTGATCGTGTCCCTGTCGTGTCCCTGTGCGACTCGGCACAGCGCATGTCTTTGCTTCTCGTCAGTCTTCTGTCCGTGGCTCTACGTGCCGGTCCGGCGCCGGAGCGGCACCACCGCCTGGCGCAGCGGCACCAGGTCGCGCCGGTACTGGCGGTGCGTCGCCGCCAGCGCGTCGAGCGCCTGCTCGCGCGCCTGCACCAGCTCCTCGCGCACCCGGGCCAGCTCAGACTCGAGCTGGAGCACCCGGCGCACCCCTTCGAGGTTCAGCCCCGTGGAGGTCAGCTCTTGAATGTGGCGCAGGCGCTCGAGGTCGTGCTCCGAGAAGCGCCGGCTCCCGCCGCTGGTGCGCGACGGATCCAACAGTCCCTTGCGCTCGTAAATGCGCAGCGTCTGCGGGTGCATCCCTGTCAGCTCGGCCGCCACCGAAATCACGTAGACCGCCTGATTGACATCTCGGTCCGCCATCACCTCATCACCCCACTTCCACTTCCACTTCGGTTTCCACTTCTCGCAGCACGCTGCACGGCACTCACCCGTCCACCGCAATGCGCGGCGCCGGCTCCGTCACCGCCGCCAGCGACTCGACCGCCGCCTTCTGCTCGTCGGTGAGCTCCGTCGGCACCACCACCTCGACCTTGACCAACAGGTCGCCAGGCTTCTTGGCGTTGCGGCCGGATCCGGCCGGTACCCCGCGGCCGCGCACGCGCAGCACCTTGCCCGAGGCCGTGCCCGGCGGCACCTTGAGCGTGACCTTGCTGTCGAGCGTCGGCACCGTAATGGTCGTCCCCAGCGCCGCCTCCGGGAAGGTGATCGGCACCGTGATGGTCAGGTCCCGCCCGCTGCGCCCGAAGACCTCGTGGCGGGCCACGTGGACGACCACGTAGAGGTCGCCCGGAGGAGCCGTGCCCTGTCCGGGCGCGCCCCGTCCCTTGACCCTGATGCGCTGGCCGCCCTCCACCCCCGCTGGGATCCGGACCTTGACCGAACGCACCTTGTGCTCGTTCCCCGTCCCGTGGCACACAGGGCAGGGCGTGTCGAACAGCGTGCCCCGGCCCATGCAGTCCGGGCAGACGGTACTCAGGGAGAACAGTCCCTGGTTGTCGTTGAGGCTCCCCGTCCCGCCACAGCGCGGGCAGGTGTGCGTGGAGGTGCCCGGTGCGGCGCCGCTGCCGCGGCAGTTCGAGCACCGGACCTCCTGGGGCACGTTGACCGACGTCGTGACTCCGTGCACCGCGTCCTGGAAGGACAGGTGCAACTGCGCCTCCATGTCGGCCCCGCGCTGGGGCCCGCGCTGGGTCGTGCGCGTCCGGCCGCCGGTGCCCCCACCGAAGAGGCCGCCGAAGAGGTCGCCGAGGTCGCCCATGTCGTCCATGCGGAAGGTGCCCCCACCGCCGCCGCCCGGCATGCCGCCGAAGCCACCGACCGGTCCGCGGGCGCGGACCTCGTCGTACTCCTTGCGCTTGTCGGCGTCGCCGACGACGTCATAGGCGGCGCTGATCTCCTTGAAGCGCTCCTCCGAGCCGGGGTTGGTGTCCGGGTGGTTCTCCTTCGCCAGCTTGCGGTAGGCGCGCGTGATCTCCTTGTCGGACGCCGTCGGGACGACGCCGAGCACCTTGTAGTAGTCCTTCTCGAACCATTCACGCTGTGCGGCCATGGGTCAGCTCACCCCCGCACGCGGACCATGGCGGGGCGGAGCACCTGCCCCTTCCAGCGGTAGCCGGAACGCAGCACTTCCTCCACCATGGTCTCGCCGCCGGGACCGCCCTCGCCGTCGGCGTGCGCGACGCCGTCGTGCACCGAAGGGTCGAACGGGACCTCGGGCTGGTCGACCCGCTCGAGGCCTTCCCGCGAGAGGATGTCGAGCAGCATCGCTCGCGACGCGTGGAGCGCCTTGGCGCCCTCGCTCACGTCGAGCGAGTCCTTGAGGTGGTTGTCGGCCAGGTCGAGCGCGTCGAGGACGGGCAGCAGCTTGTCCACCAGGTGCTGCGAGGCGCGGGCGGCCTGCTCCTCCTGCTGGCGCGCAATCCGCTTGCGGTAGTTCTCGAAGTCGGCCTGGGTGCGCTGGAGCGCGAGCAGGTACTCGTCCCGCTCGCGCGCCAACACGTCCTGCGGGTTGGCCTCTTCGGCCGTCACCGCGGGCTCAGCGGCGGGGGGTGCCGCCGAGCCGTTGACCTCACCGTGCACGCCTGGTACGCCCGGGCCCTCAGAGGAGACGGGCTCCTCCTCGGACCGGGCCTCGTCGCCGAAGCTCATTGCTCATCGACGATCTCGGCGTCGACGACGTCGTCGTCCGAAGCGCCCTCGCCACCCGTGCCGTCGCCGGCCCCGGCACCGTCGCCCCCGAACCCGGCGTCACCACCGGCCGAAGCCGAGGCGGACGCCTGCTCGTAGAGGCGCTGGCTGAAGCTCTGGGACACGCCGACCAGCTTCTCCGTGGAGTCCTTGATGGCCTCCAGGTTCGTGCCGGCCAGCGCTTCCTTCACGCTCTTCAGGGCGGCCTCGACGTCCTCCTTCTCGGAGCCCTCGAACTTCTCACCCTGGTCCTTGAGCAGCTTCTCGGTTTGGTAGACGAGGGTGTCGGCGCTGTTGCGCACCTCGGCCTCCTCCCGGCGGTTCCGGTCGTCCTCGGCGTGCGCCTCGGCGTCGCGGACCATGCGGTCGATGTCGTCCTTGGCTAGTGAGGACTGGCCGGTGATCGTCATCGACTGCTCCTTGCCGGTGGCCTTGTCCTGGGCCGCCACGTGGACGATCCCGTTGGCGTCGATGTCGAACGTGACTTCGATCTGCGGGATCCCCCGTGGGGCGGGCGGCAGGTCCACCAGCTGGAACTTGCCCAGCGTCTTGTTGTACATCGCCATCTCGCGCTCACCCTGGAGCACGTGGATCTCGACCGACGGCTGGTTGTCCTCGGCCGTGGTGAAGATCTCCGACCGCTTGGTCGGGATGGTGGTGTTGCGCTCAATGAGCTTGTGCATGACCTGGCCCTTGGTCTCAATGCCGAGCGACAGCGGCGTGACGTCGAGCAACAGGACGTCCTTGACCTCGCCCTTGAGGACGCCGGCCTGCACGGCGGCGCCGATGGCGACCACCTCATCGGGGTTCACGCCCTTGTGGGGCTCCTTGCCCGTCAGGCTCTGCACCAGTTCCTGCACGGCGGGGATGCGGGTCGATCCACCAACCATGACCACGTGGTCGATGTCGGAGGTCTTCAGGCCGGCATCCTTGATGGCGGCGTCGAACGGCCCGCGGCAGGCCTCGACCAGGTCGGCGGTGAGCTCGTTGAACTTCGCCCGCGTCAGCTTGAGGTCGAGGTGCTTGGGCCCCTCGGAGGTGGCAGTGATGAAGGGCAGGTTGATCTGCGTGTCCTGCACGGACGACAGCTCGATCTTGGCCTTCTCCGCCGCCTCCTTCAGGCGCTGCATGGCCATCTTGTCCTGCGACAGGTCGACGCCTTCGGTGTTCTTGAACTCGGTCACGAGCCACGCAATGACCTTGTCGTCCCAGTCGTCACCGCCGAGCTTGGTGTTGCCCGAGGTGGACTTGACCTCGAAGACGCCCTCACCGATGTCGAGGACGGAGACGTCGAACGTCCCACCGCCGAGGTCGAACACGAGCACGGTCCGGTCGGAGTCCTCCTTGTCGAGGCCGTAGGCCAGTGCGGCGGCCGTCGGCTCGTTAATGATGCGGAGCACCTCGAGCCCGGCGATCGACCCGGCCTCCTTGGTGGCCGTCCGTTGCGCGTCGTCGAAGTACGCGGGCACGGTGATGACCGCCTGGCTCACGGTGTCGCCGAGATACGACTCGGCGTCCCTCTTCAGCTTGCCCAGAATGCGGGCCGAGATCTCCTGGGCCGTGTACGGCTTGCCGTCGATGTCGACGGTCCAGGACGTGCCCATGTGACGCTTCACCGACCGAATGGTCCGGTCGGGGTTGGTGATGGCCTGGCGCTTGGCCACCTCACCGACGAGCACTTCGCCCGTCTTGGAGAAGCCCACGACAGAAGGAGTGGTCCGGCCACCCTCCGCGTTCGGGATCACGACGGGCTCGCCCGCCTCCAACACGCTGACCACCGAGTTGGTGGTTCCCAGGTCGATTCCTACGGCCTTGGCCATTTCTCCAGTTCCTTCCGCTTGTCTTCTGCCGGTTCCGTCCGGCGCCTCTGTCCAGTCGCTCTGTATCGAGCTGTTCTGCCTGCTTCGCTGCGCTTCTCGCTGTTTGCTGTGGATAAGTGTACCAAAGTTGAGTCCTTCTTTGTCAAGATACTTGATGCAATGCTTGCCACGCTGGATACACCGGCCCTGAGCTGGTGGTTTCCATCTTCCCGCCCGACCCACCTACGCTGGTGAAGTGCTCGATCTGGTCCTGATCCGCCATGGGCAGTCCACCTGGAACGCCGAGAACCTCTTCACCGGGTGGGTCGACGTCGAACTGACCCCAGCCGGGGAGGCCGAGGCCCGGGCCGGCGGTGAGCTCCTGGCCGCCGTCGACGACCTGGACCTGCGCCTCCTCCACACCTCGGTCCTGACCAGGGCCATCCGGACAGCCGAGCTGGCCCTGGCCGCGGCCGGTCGCTCCTGGCTGCCCGTCCGCCGTGACTGGCGCCTCAACGAGCGGCACTACGGGGACCTGCAGGGGAAGAACAAGGCCGCCATCAAGCAGGAGTTCGGGGCCGAGCAGCTCCAGCTCTGGCGCCGGAGCTACGTCACCCCGCCCCCGCCGCTCTCCCCCGACAACCCCTACGACGTGGCGGGCGACCCCCGCTACCGCGACCTCGACCCGGCCGAACTCCCGCGCACCGAGTGCCTCAAGGACGTGGTGGTGCGCGTGGTTCCCTACTGGGAGTCGGCCATCGTGCCCGACCTGCGGGCCGCCGCCACCCACGGCGGTGCCGTGCTGGTCGTGGCCCACGGCAATTCCATCCGGGCCCTGCGCAAGCACCTGCAGCACATCCCCGACGACGACATCACCGAGCTCGAGGTCCCGACGGGCATCCCCTTCCGCCTGCAGCTCAATGACGACCTCACTGTGCAATCGGCCGACTACCTGGGCGATCCCGCGGCGGCTGCCGCGGCGGCTGCCGCCGTGGCCCGCCAGGCCGACCAGCCAACGGCCTGAGCCTTCCGATGGCTTCCCGCTCCGCGGGGGGTAGTCATCCGGCCGGGAAAGTGATATCTATTAGATATCACTTTAGGTCGGAGGAGTCGCCATGAGCATTGCTGAGTCACCCATCAACCCCACACCCGTCGGTCACCAAGGAGCCCGGGTCGACATCACGGAACGCCGCGTCCTGGCCGTCAACGGGTGGTTCGGCGTCCTGGCCTTGGCCATCTGCGTCGGCGGGGCGATCCTCCTCGCCATGCACGCAAAAGGATGGATCTGGCTACCGATCCTCGCCTTCGTCCTCATCATCACATCACTGGTCATCGTCCCCCCGGGGCAGACCTCGGTGGTGCAGTTCTTCGGCCGCTACGTGGGGACGGCCCGGCGGTCGGGGTTCTGGTGGGTGGCCCCGCTGACCGTGCGCCGCCGCGTCAGCGTCCGGGTCCGCAACTTCGAGACGGGCCACCTCAAGGTCAACGACGCCGACGGCAACCCGGTCGAGATCGCCGCCATCGTCGTCTGGCAGGTGGCCGACACGGCCAAGTCCACTTACGCCGTGGACAACTTCGTCGACTTCATCTCTGTCCAGGCCGAGTCCGCTCTGCGCCACGTGGCGGTGAGCCACCCCTACGACGACACCACCGGGGCGGGCACGTCGCTGCGAGGCTCGACGGACCTCGTCGCGGGCGAGCTCGCGGTCGAGGTGGCCGAGCGCGTCGCGATCGCCGGGCTGGAAATCGTCGAGGTGCGGATCTCCCACCTGGCCTACGCCCAGGAGATCGCGCAGGCCATGCTGCGCCGCCAGCAGGCCAACGCCGTGGTGTCCGCCCGCTCGCGCATCGTCGAAGGCGCGGTGGGCATGGTCGAGATGGCGCTGAGCCGGCTCAACGAGGGCGGCGTCGTCTCCCTCGACGAGGAGCGCACGGCCAGCATGGTGAGCAACCTCATGGTCGTGCTCTGCAGTGACCAGCCCCCGTCACCCGTCGTCAACACAGGATCGCTCTATACGTGAGCGAACGGCGGCAGGTCCTGCTGCGCATCGATCCCGCCGTCCACGACGCGCTGATGCGGTGGGCCAACGACGAGCTGCGCAGCGTGAATGCCCAGATCGAAGTGCTTCTGCGCCGAGCGCTGAGCGAGGCCGGCCGCCTGCCCAAGCAGGTGGCTCCGCTTCCGAAGCGGGGCCGGCCTCCGTCGACGCCGGGCTGAAGAATCACGGCCACGTCGTGCAGCGCCGGTCCGTCCCGCCACGACCGGACCGACCCCGCAAACGTCTCCCAAGACAGCGGCAGGCCGGGGCACCTCGCCGCGCCCCGGCCTTACCGACCGTCTACAGGTAACTGCCGCGTCTACAACGCGTCAGACCCGCGTTCTCCGGTGCGTACCCGCACCACGGCTTCGACAGGCAGAACCCACACCTTGCCGTCGCCGATCTTGCCCGTCGAGGCCGAGGTGACGATGGCGTCGACCACCTCGTCGACCTGGCCATCGTCCACCAGTACCTCGACACGGATTTTGGGGACGAAGTCCACCTCGTATTCCGCACCGCGGTACACCTCGGTGTGCCCTCGCTGGCGTCCGAAACCCTGCGCCTCGGTCAGGGTCATGCCCTGCACTCCGAGGTTCTTCAGAGTCTCTTTGACGTCGTCGAGCTTGAACGGCTTGAGGACTGCCACGATCAGCTTCATTTGTCGATCTCCTTTCGTCCTGTATGACCGGGCCTAGGACCCGCCGCCGGTGTCGGTACCGGGCACCGGATAATCCTCTGCGATCGCCGCCGCTGTGCTCCCTCCTTGGTCAAGTCCGGCCATGGCGAAGGCTCCACCAGTGCGTGTGGCGAGGGTCTCCTCGGGGAAGGCCTCCTCGCCGTGGATGGCGAGGTCGCCGACTTCGAGGATCTCGTCCTTGTAGCGGGCCCCACGCAGCACCAACCCGATGAGCTTCATCAATATGAAGGTTACGAGGGCCGACCAGAAGATGACCCACACCGCCGCCCGGGCCTGTTCCCACAGTTGGTGCGCCGACCCCGTGTACATCAGGCCGTTGACACCGAAGGGCACGCAGGTCCCCTTCGCCGTCAGGTACGTGGCCTGCGAGGTGGCGATGACCTGACCGGAGGCGGACAGGTGACCGCAGCCGTACTCGATCATGTTCGGGTCGCCGAAGATGCCCAGCAGCAGACCGCCCGTGAGGCCGGCGATGCCGTGGGTGTAGATGACACCCAGGGCGTCGTCCACCTTCGAGAAGGGCCGCACCTTGGACAGGTAGTTCCAGGCGATCCAGACGACGACCGTGCAGATGACGCCGATGTAAATGGCGCCCAGGCCGTTGACCCAGCCTGCGCACGGCGTGATGCCGACCAGACCGCAGATCATGCCGTTGACACCACCGAGGAACGTGGGCTTCTTCTCCTTCGAGAGCCACGCGTCCATGGCGATCCAGACCAGGACACCCGTCGCCGTGGCGAGGTTCGTGTTGACCACCGCCGCAGCCGCACTGGCGCCGGCGTAGTAAGGGTCACCACCGTTGAACCCGTTCCAGCCCAACCACAGGATGCCGGCACCGACCGCCGCCATCACGAGGTTGTTGGGCAAGGCGTGCTGTCGATCTCGTAGGAGTCTCGGCCCGAGACACCACGCAGCCACGAAGCCGGATACTCCGGCCGACATGTGGATGACGTAACCACCCGAGAAGTCCAGTGCACCTTCCTGGGCGAAGTAACCGCCGCCCCAGAGGAGGAAGGCGTCCACCGAGTAGACGCAGGTCGACCACAGCGGGACCAGCAGGCACCAGGCGCTGAACTTGATCCGGCCGAGCACGCTTCCCATGAACAGCAGTGGCGTGATGGCCGCGAACACGAACTGGAAGTAGGCCAGTGACGAGGTCGGGAAGTGGAACGGGATGATCGTGTTGGCCGCGGAGCTCGCTTGCGCTTGCTCACCGAACGCACTCGTGACCGGTCCGGGTTTCCCGAGGAAGTTCTCGAAGAAGTGCGTCAACGTTCCGGTCGTGCCTGCGTTCTGCGTCTGCGTCACCACCCCGTTGACGAGATGGACGCCGCCACCAATGGACGTGTCGCCGAAGCCAAGCTTGTACTCCCACAAGAACCAGGCCACCATCACCAGAGAGAATCCGGCGAACATCATGGCGAGGACGTTCACGGCCCACTTCTTCGGGACCAGTGACGCGTAGAGCACTGCCAGGCCAGGAAGGCTCATCAGGCCGACGAAGGTGGCAGCTGTTATCTGCCACGTGTTGTCAGCCGGATTGAGCCAACTGGGATATGGAACGTACGAAGCCGCTCCCATCAGATGGATCACTCAAGCTCTCCTAACTGTCATCCGCCCCAGCGCTCCGCTCTGCGGCCAGAGCGTGACTAAACACCGGGTACGGCTACTGCCACTGCAGACGGTTCACCCCGCCGCAGACACAATGCAGTTCAGGAGTTTCCGCATCATCACGCGTGTGTTTCGGGCTTGTTAATCCACCGGCTCACCCCAATCCCAGGGTGTAGGCAGCACGGGCCCGTGCCGAAGGGGCCGGCACCAAAGCAGATAGAGGACCCCACTACGATCCTCCCGATCGTGATCACCCACCGGACTTTCCATGCCTGAAAACGACCCCGCCGACAACGACCCCTCAGACCTCGAGCCCGCCGATCGTGTCGGGCAACTGCGCGGTGCCGGTGTGTCGGTGGACGGCCGGCGTGTGGGTCAGGTGGCCATCGGGATCGTGCTCGTGACGCTCCTCGTACTCACGATCGTCTTCACCCTTGTCGGGATCCACACGAACCAGCAGAACGACCGCCTGCACAACGACGGCGTGCCCGTCACCTTCACAGTGGCTGGTTGCATGGGCCTTCTCGGCGGCAGCGGGAGCAACGCGGCCGGGTACTCGTGCCACGGGACCTACACCCTCAACGGCAAGACCTACTCCGAGCAGCTCCCAGGCGACTCGTTTCACCGGCCCGGGTCCGCGGTCCCCGCCATCGCTGTCCCCGGCGATCCCGCGCTGGTCTCACCGGCTTCGATCGTCACGACGGAGCACTCGTCTGCGGGCGTCTTTGTGTTGCCGATCATCTTGTTCGTCGTGCTGCTCGCCCTCGTCGCGCTCCTGCTGGTGCTGCGTCGGCGGCGTCAGGGCTCAGCGTCGGCGCACACGCCGCCCGCTCACTGACCTCGCGCGCTCAGGAAGGCGGGGTGTAGCGCTTGTTGCGGCGCGGTCGCGGCGCGGCCGCATTCGTCGTGGCCCCCTTCGGCCTGGGCGCCTGGGGACCGGCGGCCTCCGCCTTCTTGAGCTCCTGCTGCAGTCGCCAGGCCCGTATCAGGTACCAGGCGCCGGCCAGGAGGAAGGGGGCGGCGAATCCGAAGTAGGTGTAGTGCAGCTGGAAGATGGCCAGGCCGTAGAGCGCGAGGGTGATGCCCTGGAACATGCGCTTGCGCAGCCATGAGCTGAGCAGGACCAGGACGGCCAGCCCGAGGAGGACGTAGGTGAGCTTGTCGTAGACCGACGTGCTCAGGTTGTGGGTCTTGGCGTAGTTGACGGACGCGTTGCCGATGAGCAGGCCGATGAACGCAGCTACCGGGGCCGCCACCAAGCCGATGGCCCGCTCTTTGTCGTTGGACCGGCGGATGTCGGCCTCGATCTCGTCGGCCGGCCGGATCTCGACCTCTTTGACCTCTTTGGGATCGTCGTCGGGGCGCACCATGGAGTACTTCACGCGCTGCCAGAACGTCATCCGTGGCGCGTCGTCCCCCCCGGAATCACCGGCGACTGGGCTCGAAGGCATCGGGGAAGGCTACCGCTCCCCGGGCGTTGCTCTCTTCGGGCCGAGCCCATGCGGCCCGGGAAAATGGAGCCCGGGCGGCGCCGGTCCCGGCCGCCGGACCAGGTCGGGCGGCGACGGGGCGGCCGGCCGGCCGGCTCATTAACGTGCTCTGTGAGGGCCCCGGAGCCCGGCGGATCTGAGGAGTCGACGATGAAGCTCGTGGTTGCGGTGGTGAAGCCGTTCAAGCTGGACGACGTGAAGAACGTCCTCAAGAACATGGGCGTGCAGGGCATGACCCTGACCGAGGCACAGGGCTTCGGCCGCCAGAAGGGGCACACCGAGAACTACCGCGGCGCCGAGTACACGGTCGACTTCATCCCCAAGGTCCGCGTCGAGGTGTTGGTGGAGGACGACCGGGCCGAGGCCGTCGTCGACGCCATCGTCTCGTCCGCCGCCACCGGCAAGATCGGCGACGGCAAGGTCTGGGTGGTGCCCGCCGAGACGGTGGTGCGGGTGCGGACGGGCGAACGCGGGGCCGACGCCGTCTGAGCCATCGCGGCGTGCAAACAAGCACGTAGGAGGGGTCGGGGGTACTGTTGGGCCATGAGCGGTGACAACTTCGACCTGTCCAAGATCTGGCTGTTCTCCACCTCTTCGGCCAAGGACCTGCGCACCATTAAGCGGGCGCTCGAAGAGGTCAACGTGCCACCCGGCCGCTTGCTGTGCGAGCAGGGCACCATCGGTCGTGAGTTCTTCCTCATTGTGAAAGGCCAAGCCGCCGTGCGGCGCAACAACCGCAAGGTCGCCACCCTCGGGCCCGGCCAGTACTTCGGCGAAATGGCGCTGCTCGACCGCCGACCCCGCTCGGCCTCGGTGATCTCGGAAACGGACATGACCCTGCTGGTGCTCGGTCAACGCCAGTTCAACGGTGTGCTCGACGCCGTGCCCGCCCTTTCGCGCAAGATGCTGGCGGCCATGGCCACCCGCCTCCGCGAAGCCGACGAGAAGGCCATGGCCGCCATTTAGGTTTCCAACGAACGCTCGGCACTGCATCGGGTGTGTCGAGCCTGTGAGCAGGTAGTTCGTCCCGGGTATCCGCGCCTGCGCCAATGCGCGCTGCGAAACTTTCTGTGTCCAATTCCTCGCCTGGACACAGGAGGTCATGGTTATGACGTTGGATCCCAGAAAGCTCGCGGCGGAATTCCTCGGGACACTGGTGCTCGTCGTGGTCGCGGTCGGCGTCGCCACCGAGTCCTTCGGCTTCAAGCTCTTCGGCACGCAGGTCAACGTCGGGCTGCACATCGGGCTGACGGGGAGCATTGCAGCCGGCGTGGTGACAACCGCCCTGGCTTTCGGCCTGGTGCTGGTGGCGCTGGTCTACGCCATCGGGCCGATCTCGGGCTGCCACATCAACCCGGCCGTCACCCTCGGCTTCATCGCTTCGGGTCGCATGAAGCTCGCCGAGGGCGTGGCGTACATCGTGGCCCAGGTCATCGGCGGCATCGCCGGGGCCTACCTCCTCTACTGGATGTTCACGACCACGCCGATCTACAACAAGTCGATTCAGGGCCTCGGGACCGATGGCTACGGCAAACAGTCGATCCTTCACATCAGCCAGGGCGGCGCCTTCCTCATTGAGGTCGTGCTGACGACGATCTTCGTGCTGGTGGTGCTCTTCGCCACGCACAAGGCCGCCATTCAGGGCGCCGCCGGCGTGGCCATCGGCTTCGCCCTCGTCATCGTCCACCTCATCGGCATTCCGCTGACGGGCACCTCCGTGAACCCCGCCCGAAGCCTCGGGCCGGCCCTCGTGGTGGGCGGGACGGCGCTCAGCCAGGTCTGGGTCTTCCTGATCGCCCCGCTGGTCGGCGCCATCATTGCGGCGCTGATCCATCTGGTCCTGGCCGACCGGTCCAAGGACGAGGTCGTCGTCTAGCGCGACGACAGAAGGGCCGCCTCCCCGGGCACGGTTTCCGAAGGGGCCCTGTATCCAGAGCTGATGGGACCGCTACGGTCGGGGCATGGATCTGACCGAGGCATTGACGTTCGCCCGCAAGCGCAAGCAGGGAGTCCTGGCCACCATCCGCTCCAACGGCCGACCCCAGCTGTCCAACATCGCGTACGTCCCCGACGGCGACACGTTCCTCATCTCCATCACCGACGACCGCGCCAAGACGGCCAACCTCCGGCGCGACCCCCGGGCCTCGCTCTACGTCCTGGGCGACAACTTCTACCAGTACGTGGTGATTGAAGCGGCGGCCGAGCTCTCCCCTGTGGCGGCCGAGCCGAACGACGCCACCGTGGAGGCGCTGATCCGCTACTACGAGGCGGCCTCGGGCGCGCACCCGGACTGGGACGAGTACCGGGCGGCGATGATCGCCGACAATCGGCTCGCCCTCACGTTGCGGCCTGAGCGGGCCTACGGGATCCTGCCGACCTGAGTCCGAGCGGCGCGCCGGCTCGCGCCGCGCACATCAGGGACAGGTCGCCCCAACCCGCTTGGCCTGCGACTTGATGCCGGTCTGCACGGGCGAAGCGACCGCCTTGGCCGACAACGCGGTGGCGTTGTAGATCCCCGAGCCGAAGGCGCAGTCCCCCACCGACCAGTACGCATTGGCTGACCCGCCCTCAGCGCCCGTCACGGTCACACCCTTGGCCCCGGGGACACCCGCCACAGTGAACGGCTTCGAGCCGGCCTGGCCTGATTTGGCGATGTGCAAGAACAGGGCCGCCCCCGCTTGGGCGCCGGCAGGACTGCTGAATTGCATCACGGTCGACAGGCCCTCGTTGGTGTTCGAGCCCTTCATCGATTCCTGCACAGCCTTCACGAACCCGGCTTGCTGCAGCGTGCTGATGGCGCTCTGGCTCTGCTTCTTGGTGAGCGACTCGCCCTCGATCATGCCCGCCGCCGTCGACGTAGTGGTCGGACGCCCGCCCGCGCTGTAACCCGGGACCTCGTTCGACTTGAGCAGGTACGGCGCGAGCGAGGACGTCGAGGCCGCACCAGCGCTCGCCCCCAGACCGACCACCGGCGACAGGAGTCCACCGAACGCCAGCACGCCACAGCCGAAGGCCAGGGCGCGCGCGATCCCTGTCACTCCTCGCATCCGCCCTGCCGGACGACCAGTCGGACCTGGCGTCAACTGGACGTGGCCGGCTCACCTGCAGACGCAGGCAGTTGGCCGAGCGACTCCTCCACCAGTTGGGAGAGGTCGAGCACGCGCACATCGTCTTCTTTGGCGTTGGCGCGCACGGCGTCGTCGAGCATGATCATGCAGTAGGGGCAGGCCGTCGAGACGACGTCGGCCCCGGTGCCGAGCGCCTCGTCCATGCGCTCCATGTTCACCCGCTTGCCGATGTTCTCCTCGAGCCACATGCGAGCACCACCGGCACCGCAGCAGAAGCCCCGCTCCTTGCAGCGCTTCATCTCGATCTGCTCGACGCCGGGAATGGCGCTGAGCACGCTGCGCGGCTCCTCGATGATCCTGTTGTGCCGGCCCAGGTAGCAGGGGTCGTGGTAGGTGACCTTGCCGTTGTAACCCGACCCGGGGGTGAGCTTGCCCGATGACACCAGATGCTCGAGCAGTTCGGCGTGGTGGATCACCTCGTAGTTGCCGCCGAGGGCCGGGTACTCGTTCTTGATCGTGTTGAAGCAGTGCGGGCAGCTCGCGATGATCTTTTTCGCGCCGGCCTCGTCCAGCGTGGCGATGTTCATCTTTGCCTGCTCCTGGTACAGGTACTCGTTGCCGAGACGACGCACCGGGTCGCCGGTGCAGGACTCCTTGGGACCGAGGATGCCGAAGGTGACGCCGGCCCGGTGCAGCATGCGCGCCGTCGCCTGCACGCCCTTGCGGGCCCGCTCGTCGAGCGCGCCGGCGCAGCCGACCCAGTACAGGTACTCAATGTCGTCGGGAATGGTGCCGGTGATGACCGGGATCTCGAAGTCGAGGCTCTGGGTCCACTCGGCGCGCTTGTTCTGGCCGAGGCCCCAGGGGTCACCCCGGTTTTCGACGTTGCGCAACATCAGCCCGGCCTCGCTCGGGAACTCGGACTCCATCAGCACCTGGTAGCGCCGCATATCCACGATGGCGTCGATATGCTCGATGTCGACTGGGCACTCGTTGACGCAGGCGCCGCACGTGGTGCATGCCCACAGCACGTCGGGGTCGATGATGTTCGGCACCAGGGCGGTCTGCTCCCCCACACCGCTGATCAGCGGTGTGGCCGAAGCGAACATGTTGTCCCGCAGGCCCATGATGAGGAGCTTGGGCGAGAGCGGCTTGTCCGTCGTCCAGGCCGGGCAGGCCGACTGGCAGCGCCCGCACTCGGTACAGGTGGAGAAATCGAGCATCTGCTTCCAGGTGAAGTGGCCGATCTCCCCGACGCCGAACACGGTGTCCTCGTCGACGTTCTCCATGTCCATATCGGGTGTGCTGTAGAGGGCTCCGAGTGCCCGCGGCCGCCGGGAGAAGGCGACGTTGATGGGCGCAAAGAAGATATGCAGGTGCTTGGAGTAGGAGACGAAGACGATGAAACCCGAAATGATGGCGATGTTGAGCAGCAGGAAGACGGTCACCAGGACCGAGTTGGTGCCCGCACCCAGCGGGGCCAGCAGCTTGGCCACGGCGTGGGAGGCGAAGGCGCCCCAGCCGTAGGGGAACTGCGTGGGGTCGGTGTTGACCTGGGCGCCCCGGTAGAGAAGGAGGGTGATCATGACGCCGGCGATCATGAGAAGGGTGATCCAGGCGGCATCGAGATGGGAGCCGAAGAACCGTGACTTGCGCTCCAGTCGGCTGGGGGCGTTCTTCAGGCGGATGATGGAGAAGGTGATCAGGGCGACGAGCACGGCAACGGTGAAGAAGTCCTCAATGAAGCCCACCCAGTCCCAGGTCCCGATCAGCGGAATGTGGAAGTACTTGTTGAAAAGGTCGCCGTAGGCCTCGATGATCGTCAGCAGCAGGATGGTGAAGCCCCACATGGTGAAGAAGTGGGCGAGGCCCGGCACCGTCCACTGCAGGAGCTTGCGCTGGCCGGCAACTTCGACCGTCTCGGCCTCCACCTTCCGGCGGATGGGCCCACGGGCCCGGTTGGGGTCCTTCTTCCCGGACCGGATGAGCTTGGACAGCCAGTGGAAGCGGCGGGCGGCGATGCCGAAGCCGATGACTGTGACCGCAAGACCAATGATGATTCTGACCGGCACGAATGCTCCTCGCCTATCTCAGATCGTCAAACAGGGACGGCGGCGGAGTGCGAGCGCCACCTGGGATTTCAATGCGGTCCAGAGGATAGTGGGGCAGCCCCACCTGGGCGTAGTTGGCGTCTGGCCAGCGCACGCCGGCGGCGGCGCCTGTTGGATGCCCGAGCCGGGCGGGACTGAAACCCCCGCTTCCTGGCTGCGCCCAAGGGCCTTCCCGTTGGGGGAGCGGGACCTCCCCATGGCACATGGCGCAGCTGCCTCCACAGGCGATCGGCGTTTGCCCAGCGTGTAGATTTGCCCGGTTCTCGCGGGCGTAGTTCAGAGGCAGAACATCAGCTTCCCAAGCTGAGAACGCGGGTTCGATTCCCGTCGCCCGCTCTCGCACAACTCCGCAGGTCGAACCCGATATCTGTATCGCGCGGTTCCCGCGTTCGATCACTCGGAACGACTGTCGTGCCCCCTACGTGCCCCAGCGTGCCCCAAAATGGGCTCCGTTCTCAGCTACCCAGACTGAGGACTGGCGTTATTCAAATCTGGTTCGCGCGTTCACCGTCACCTAACCGGCAGCATCGTTAGGGGCGTACCGTCAAGTGCGTGAGGGTATGGGCTCGGGCCTTGTCAAGTCTTGGAGCTGGACTGCTTCTCTGCACCTGCTCAGTCGCCAGTCCCGGCCAGGCGACTCACTCTTCCTCGCCATCACTTGGCAACGCGTCCGCTTTGTATGCCCGCCCACTCCGCTTCCCTGAGGTGAGTGGGACCTGCCCGGTGAGCGCGGTTCGGCCCGTCAGCATCCACTGGGGCGGCATTACGGGAGGAATCACTGGCTACGCCGCTGGGCGCGGCCCGGTGTGGTTGGTGATGGCCGAAGAGTCGGTGCCCATCTCGCCAGCAACGGTCGACGGTCACGTGGTCATTCACGGTGCCGTAGTGCCTCTGGGCCCGAGTTCAGCTCCGGGTTGGGGGGCCCTCAAGACCGTCTGGCTGTCGCTACCGGCCTACAAGGGTCCCTACCTGGTTCGCGGCGAACGCCTCGACGGCCCTGGCTCGGTCCGCATCGGCGACAGCCCAAGTCGGGGCAGCTTCGTTGTGCCGACGGGGGTGTCGGTCAATGGTGGGGATGGCTACCGCCCAGGGATCGCATATGTCTGGCTCCGACAAGCCGGCTGCTACGGGTTTCAGATCGACGGCACGACCTTCACCCGCACCGTGGTCCTCTACGTCGTCCCAGCGCCAAATTAAGGCGCCAACAACTGACTCACTCTCGGCGTACGGAGACACCCTCAGTAGCTACCGCCGGGCGCCCGGACGGCCACAGGACTGGATCCGCAATGGCGCTCTGCTTGCCTACAGGGCCGGAGGGTTCTACTTCCGCTCACAATGCGATCAGCGACGGGTCTTCGTTGACAAGTTTGAACTTGGGAAGCCTCACCTTGGGAAGCACCCGGGCCTGACCCGCACCAGGACGCCAGGCCTCCACTGTCGTCTTCCCAACAGTGGATGAGAACAACCAGCCATTGGTTGACCATGTGAGGGACATCGGACCAAGGTTGGGGTTCGTCAACCGATCTGAGCCAGTCAGCATCTTCGCTACCTGAGTACGGGGACCGATCAAGAGGACCGCCTGGGGGTCGGGAATGAGCGATGCGTAACCGAGCGCAGCCGTGAGGGCGATCGTGCGACCATCTGGCGAGATCACTACGTCGCCAGTCGCCGTGACGCCCGAAGGGAGTCGCACCGTTCGCTCAGACCCGTTCAGTGCGTTGAGAACGTGAAGAGAGCAATTCGTCCTGCAATACGGTGCGGCTGTCTCCCAGACGACTGAGTTGCCACCCGCACCCAAGACGTTCGCATTTGCGAAGACGTGGACCACTCGATCGGTCAGCGGATTCCAGAGTTCTTGAAGGTTGCGGTGATTGCCGTAGGGAGGGAGCTGCTGGAGCACGATGCCGGCTTTCCCCGCGACACCCGTGGGATACCACCCGTCCACTCCGGGTAGTGCCACGGCGGCTCCCATCTGGCGCCCGGAACCGTCGACCAAGTGAACGCTTCCCATCTGGGGTGCGTTGTAGTTCGTGCATCCGAGGATCGGCGCACACGGCTGCGTCCACACCCAGGCCTCGTTGCTGTTCGGACCTCCAAAAACTCCATCCGATGGGCCCAAGTCGACAGGCTTCCAGTTCGTGCTCCCCGAATAGAGCCACGCAGTGTTGCCGCGGTTGAGCAAGAACGAGCGCCCGAAAGTAACCATGCCCAGATCACGGCTCCCCCCGTACGGAGCTGGCATGGGAAGCACCTGAGTGACACCGGAGTCTGCGTCGAAGATCCGAAGGTCGTTGAGGGCATAGACCAGCGTCGCTCCCGTGCGGAGGTGCGGCGGCCAGACCGGGTGCTCTGTGGCCCCAACCGATGAGGTGTGGGGACTCGAAGAGCGGCCAAGTGCAAGCCCGAGGCCGACAAACACCACAATGACAATCGCGCCCATCGCCATCCAGATGACGCGAAGGCGCCGTCTCCGTCGGCGAGCTTCTTTGAAGAGGAGCTGAGCGTTCTGATCATCCTGTGCCGTCGGCTCCTCGAGCAACAAGGTCACGGGAGGATCCTCGTCATGGAAGCCCCTCGATGATCCGAATGACCTCGTCTCGGCGATAGCCCTGGTTGCGGCAGTACTCGATGAGATCTCGAATCCGGTGAACGACCGCTCCACGCTCGGCTGAACCCGCCACGGTGATGCCCCGTCCCCGCTGAAAGTCGAGGAGTCCCTCATCTCGCAAGATGTGGAGGGCGCGTAGGACGGTGTTCTTGTTCACCCCCAGGACTGCTGCCAGGTCCTTGGCCAGCGGAAGGCGTTCGCCCGGACCGGCCTCCCCGTCGGCGATCGCCCGGCGGATCTCTGCTGCGACTTGATCGTGCAGCGGGGTGGGCTCGCTCCGGTCAACTTGGACGGTCAACATGGTACTAGCAATACTAGCTCTATTGCCGATCGATGTCTACGGGTCAATCGTCGAGTGCCCTGGCCCCAGTCGGATAGGGGCACCCTTTCTCGCTGCGTGAGCGATTGGATTGCTGCGTAAACACATCGGTTGGAGCCTGCTTTGGGCCCACCACTTATCCAGGGTTGGCCCATTCTGGCGCCG